>CAYUTF010000083.1:0-14399 GCA_964447495.1 uncultured archaeon | reverse complement strand
TAATTTTAAATCTATTGACTTTTAATATTTTGTATTAAACCTTCCTAAATTAAAAGTTTTAATTATTTTATTGATTAAAAATAGTATTGGTTATTCTAATTATGAAATAAAAGATAGTTGATTTAGTATGTATGAAAAAATTCTTCCCTTGCTTATATGCCCAAATTGCGGGAATAAGTTAAAATTAGAATCTCAAATAATTGAAAAAGGAGAGATTATTACTGGAGAATTGAAATGCAATTGCGGTAAGATCTGGAAAATTCGAAGTGGAGTTATTGATTTTGAAGTTGAAGAACAAGAGAAGATAAATAGATGGTCTGAGTTAACAAAGGAGATGAGTTTTGAAGAATTGGACGAGATGATACTATCTCAAACCCCAAAAAATCAAATTGAGTTAATTAATCGGGCAAAAGATGAAATTATTCGTTATATTAATGAAAAACAACTAAAAGTGATCTTGGATATAGCAACTGGAAGAGGTTTAATGCTGAATAAATTAATACAACATGTTAATGATGGAGAAATTCATTTAATTTGTACTGATTTAAGCTTTACCGTTCTGGAGGCAGATAGACTTAAAATTATGAAGTATCATCCAAAAATAAAAGTAAGTTTTATTTCATGTGATGCCACAAACCTCCCAATTATTGAAAAAGGAATCGATTTAGTAATCTCACTCTTAGGAATAACAAATATGGAAGACAAGATCATTGATGGATTAGAGGAAGCATATCGAGTTCTGAAGAAGAATGAGAATTTTTTAAATTGTACCTTAGTTATTAAGGAGGATTCTAAAGGTTATAGTATCCTTAAAAATTATTTTAAAGAGAAGGGATTTAAGGATATCGCGCAATTTTTTCTAAAAAATGAAGTCATTAATTTCCACTCAGATGGAGGATTTAATCAAGTTGAATTTAAGAGTGTTGGAGAGAGTATCGGTAAGAAGAATGAGTTAGATCTTCTACCGTTTGAAGGAGAATGGTTTGAAATAGGGATAGTGATCGCTCAAAAACGATAAATTTCAGAGAACCTAATAGATGTTAGTATTATCTTTTCTACTTTTAATTCCCATTTTTAAAATTGCTGGAACAGAAAGGAATATTAAATATGAGAAAACTGCAATATAAAATTTTAGCTTTTTAATTCGGAGATTTCTTAGTTTAGTGATTATTAGCATCATTATCCTCACCAACGTTTTTTTTTGGAATATCTTTTTCAACTAGAGAGATCGTTTCAATTAGTGCAAAGAGTAATATGACAATCACAATACCGAAAATAAATAATGGATTAAGTAGAATTCCTCCAATTACATAGAATAAGCAGATTAGAGCAATACAGCTAAATATTAATAAAGAATTAAAGAAGAGAGCATACGCCAAACTTCCTTTTATATTATTCCTTTTTAAAAGCTTATCTGAACTGAACTTTGGCCAATCTTGATCAATTAACCCAAACTTACTTGTTTCTAAATCTTCCTTAATTTCAGTCATAAATTATCACCTCTATCGCAAATTTTTGGCTTTCTTCACACTTTTTTACTTAAATTTTTTTTTCAATTAAATATGTTCTTGGAATTAGGATGGAAGACAAAAGTATTATTAGGCACCATAGGTACCATTATACTCCCAAATTATCGTAATCTGTAAGAGCTACATTCAAATAATTTGACACTTTTTTTATAACACCTGATTCAAAGAAAATACTATTGAAGAACATGCACCAACCAAATACAAGAAAAAATACTAATACGTGATCTGGCCAAGTAAATTTAGTAGGAAGTATAAATACAAAGAATATTGATTGAATTACTGAACTTGTAAAGATAGTAAGAATTATGATTTTGGATGATTTTATTAAGGTTTCTTCGGTTTGTTGATTCTTATCTTTTACAGATTTCTTAGATTCAACATCTGATTTGTAATCTAACAGCTTAAATTCATCTATAAGGATATAAGATTTATTAAGTTCTTTTTTATCGGCATGTAGTGATGCAGATTCATCATTTTCTTCGATATAATTACTAAAAAAGATCAATTCAGACCTATTAGTCATATTTTCCCACTTCCGTTTTCTAATTATTTATTAGTCATACCTAATTTATGACTAGCATACTTTACAATAATATATAAATATTTTGACCATTTAAATGTTTTGATTAAATTTCCATTTAGATTCCAATATTTTAATATTAATTCCCTAGTAAAGTCTATTATACATTGTTAGAGTAGCTTAAATTATAAAGAATTAATAAAGCAATAGATTTTAATATAAATGTAAACTTTATTTATATAAATAATAATAAATTTAATTAAAGGAGGATAAAGAGAGTGAACAAAGAGAGTGATGCATATGAAGGTGAAGTATCTCGAGATTTCATAAAGAAAGAAGTTTTAAAAAACAATTTAATCTTAATCATAGCTTCAATCGCAATGATTACTATATATTTAGTGTTATTTATTAATAAACAACTTGATTTCAATTCTCTTCTAATATTATTAGTAAGTAGTGTTGCTATTCCATATCTAGTAATTGCTCTAATTTCTGCTTGGTATTTTTCGGCATATGTTCGAAATTTTTCTTATGTTATACAAAAAGAGAATATTATTATTAATCATGGAGTGTTCACCAAGATGCGAGCGACAATTCCGTATAAAAGAATTCAAAATATAAATATTGTAAATGGAGTATTCGATAGGATGTTTAAAACGTACACCGTTAAAATTGAAACTGCAGGACATAGCGCGGTAAGTTCAGGTACGAAATCAAGAGGGATAGGACCTGAAGGATATATTCCGGGGCTACGAGATCCTTTTATTATTGAAAATAGTATTAAGAAGATGATTTCTAAATTATCACTAACTCCAGAAGGTTTAGAGGATAAAATTTTCAAGCCACAGGAATTAGCATTTGACAACTTTATTAGTTATATACTTTCAAAAATTCGGGAAGGCGAAAGCTTACAGACCTCAATCAAAGAACTGAGAGAGAAAGCTAATCTGAGTGCAGCACAATTAGCTGAAAGTGTTGGAGTTCCCTTACAAACGGTTAAATATTTAGAAGAGGGGCGATATAATCCTAGTTTAGTATTAGCTTATAAAATAGCTGAAGTTTTAAATTGTACAATAGAGGAACTTTTTAAGCTAAAATAAGTTTTAAAAGGGCTTATTTTACATAAATTTCTCTATGAAAATAGAATTTTGGAGTTTTGGTGGGAATTATTTGAAGTTTAAGATTAAAGTAAAATCACACATAAAGGAAATAAGGGAAGAGTTTAATTTAAGTCAGCAAGAATTAGCTGAACTTATAGGAGTTTCTCGCCAAACTGTTTATTATTTAGAGAAAGGATCATATAATCCATCTTTAACTATTTCTTTTAAAATAGCTGAAATTTTAAATAAACCATTAAATGAAATCTTTTATCAAGAACCTAAAGTAAAAGATTTGCTAAAAACCAAGACTCTTGAAGATTTAGATAATATATCGTCTAAAGTGGGAATTACAACAGACAAGCTAATTAAATTAAATGCGATAACTAATGAAGAACTCGAAGAGTATTTCAATAAAAACGAATTAGAAAAAATAGCTAATATACTTGGGGAAAAATTCGATGATCTATTTGAAGAGTAAAAATTTATCAAAGATTATTTATTTCGATTCTTTTTTACTTTCACGGAGATTTGATAGAATTCCGGAGTAATTTTAAAACCTAAATTTTCAAAAGATGTACGAAAACTAATTATAAGAGCTATGAATAAGTTACTTAATTCTAAAAGAGTGATTAATATGAGTAAAAAATACGAACATAGAGTAGATCATCTTAAAGATCATAAACGTGATAAAGAAGAGAAACCACACCAAGAAGCAATAAGTTCTTATTCGCCAAACAGTAAAGTAAGTCAATTAAAAAAAGATGAAAAAAAATTTCATAAAAAAATTGATGAAAGTGAATATACTTGGTTATGAATGGAAATAGAGTCATTATTAAATAAGTCTAATTTAATAATTCTAAAACTTAAATTTTCAATTAATAAAGTTAATTTGAAGTAATTATGAACGATTTAATTGGTTATTGTGGCTATAATTGTCATCTATGCGCTGCTCGATCTGATGATATTAACGTCAGGCAAAAACTAGTTGATGCATGGCGAAAATACCTAGGCCATGAAATGTATACCGCCGAAAATGTAGCCTGTGAAGGATGTAAAAGTAAGGGAGATAAAGTTGCCGATAAACGATGCAAAGCTAGACCTTGTGCAAAAGAAAAAGGTTTAGATAGTTGTGCTCAGTGTGATGCGTTTCCCTGTGAAAAAGTGAAGCCTCTTATAGCTCATCCTGCAGCAATGTTGACTTATGGATATAAAAATTTGAAAGATATCACAGAAGAAGAGTATAATTTATGTATTCGACAGTGGAATAGTATGCCTAATTTAATAAAGATTTTAATAGAAGAAGGTAAATTACCTTCATTTGTACTTGAGAAAATTAAAATATAAAATTAATATTTTTTCAAGAAATTTTTTGTTTAAATTCAATATAATCACATACTTTTGAAAGACAATTTACCGGTCTGTCCCAAAATTTAAAAAGAAGAGCGCCGTTATCCCGAAGTCTTTTTGACCATGGACTTGTAAAGCACTTAGGGCTAATATGTAGTATAGGAATGGAGTATTTTTTTGAATTAGCGATTGTAGGCAACATTAATTTTTTAGCTAATCCATCCATAACCTCACTTGGCTGACTTTTAAATTCAGCATATTTTGCTATTCTTTCGTAGGAGAGATAATCATCCATTACATCTTGGAATCCAACAACGCCATATTGAATTATTGCATCAACCTCACCAGATTTCATTAGCATTTCTGGTAGGTCAATATAAAAATAGGGTAAATTCATATCAAATGTACAATCAATTGGGTTTTTAAAGCTAGCAGTGACTGGTAAAACCTCTTTCAATTTCTCCTGAAGGAAATTTGATAATTCTGGCACATCTAATCCTTGTTTTTCAGCATTATTTGCGATCATCGCTCCAGGACCCCCTGAATTGGTAATTATTGCCAACCTTCTACCTTTAGGTAAGACACCTTTAGATAAAACTAAAGCAATATCTAAAAACTCTTGTACATATTCGGTTTTAATTATTCCTGATTCCTTGAAAACTGCGTCATATATTTTTGCATTTCCTGCCAAAGAACCGGTATGGCTTTGTAAAGCACGGTTTCCTGCTTCAGACCCACCAACATATATTGCTAATATTGGTTTATGTGGGGTTATTTGTTTTGCCAATGCCAAAAATTGTTTTCCACGTTTTAATTCTTCAATATATAACCCTATAACTTTGGTATAGGGATCATCTTTATAATATTCTAAACAATCGACAATATCAATATTCGCTTCATTCCCTACTGAAAGTGATTTACTTAAACCTAAATCTAAGTTTTCTGGATCAAACCAGATATGGCTTGAGAGTGTTCCGCTCTGAGAAGCTATTGAAAAGTTACCTCTTTTAATATTTTCCCAAATTGCGGTATTAAATGCTTTATCTTCATCTAAGTCCCCATAATAATTATTAAAAACACCTAAACAGTTTGGACCAATAAACCTTATTCCATAATTGCGAGAGATTTCATTTATTTCTTCTGTTAATGTGTTTTTACGGTCTTCAATTAGTTCACGAAACCCTCCTGAAATAAGAATTATCTTTTTTACCCCCTTCTCACCACATTCTCTAAAAATTTCAGGGACAATTTTTGCGGGAAGGACTATCACTACTAAATCAGGGATTTCAGGTACATCTGAAATTGATTTATAAGCTTTGAAACCCATAACTGATTCTAATTTAGGATGGATAGGATAGATATTACCATCATATCGTGATTTTATGAGGTTCATTATTTGAATTGATGCTAACGAGCTTCCTTTATTATTTGCACCATAAAAAGCCACGCTCTTTGGGTTTAAAAAGCCATATAGAAAATGTTTTTCAATCACTATTATGCACTTATATCAGAAAATATACCATACCTTTAAAATGTGAATTTTTAATGGCAAAATTAAAAGGTTATATGATTTTCAAGTTAAAGAGTAAATTTTTAATTAGTAAAGAAGGATATTTGTTATAAGACGGATTAGAATCTAAATTGTTTAAAAGATTCACTCTTGAAGCTTTTAATTATAGATATTAATGATCGTTATATAGATTAATTAACAAAGGATATTAAGCTTCATTTATCCCTAGTTAAAATAATAATTTAGGCATGACTAAATTTAAATATGATTTCATCTATTCATTATTTATGAATTTAATTTTGTTTTCAGGTGAAAAATTATTAAAATATTAATATATGGAGCAGGAGTTATTGGTAGTATGTTTGCCTATAAACTTAAGAATGGTGGGAATGATGTCTCAATTCTTGCAAGAGGAAAACGTTTACAAGATCTAAAGCAATATGGATTGATTATTCAGGACGACATATTCCATAAAGAGTACAAAACGGATATAAATGTAGTAGAGAAACTAGAAAAAGAAGATTACTACGATGTTATATTGGTAATCATGCAACGACAACAAGTAAGTCTAATTTTACCTATCTTAAGGGAGAATATAAGCCCAACTATAATATTTACTGGAAATAATCCCTCTGGAGCTGCTGAGTATCTAGAAAATATAAAGAGAAGTAGAATACTTCTTGGATTTGGAGGACCTGGTGGATATAGAGAAGATTATAAGATATTTGCAGCTTATGTAGATGACGTTATATTATATGTCGGGGAACTTGATGGAACAATTAGTGAACGCTTAAAAAGTATTGAAAAAGAATTTACCAATTCGGGGATTAAAGTTGAGTTGAGCGAAAATATTGATGCATGGTTGAAAACGCATGCAGCATTAATAAGCCCATTAGCTATGGGAAGTTATGCTGCAAGGCACCGAAATATTAGGCTTGGGGAAGACATAGAGCTTGCTACCTTAGCAATTAAGGGGTTCCGAGAGAATATTAAAGCTCTAAAAGATATCAATATTCCAATTCTTCCCAAGAAATATAAAATGTTTACGTGGATTCCCCTTTCGATAATAAGGAATAAACTTCTCAACCTCATTAATTCTGATTTTGGGAGAATCGCATTGTCGGGACATGCCAACCATGCTGAACAGGAGATGAAAAAGCTCTCAAAAGATTTCTTTGAAGTAGTAAAAAATGCGAAAACTCCTATGGAAGCGAATCAAAAACTCTATGAACTAAGTTTTGCTTAGAATACTTCTCATAAAAAAGTATATTAAAAATTTTTAATTTTAACCCTTTATGGTTAAAATATTTGAAGGTCTAAGGATTCTTGATTGTTCACAGTTTATCTCTGGACCATGGTCGTTAATTTTTTTTGCGGATCAAGGAGCTGAAGTTATTAAGGTAGAAAGCTAAATTCATCTCGAACGTAGACCTATAACCACCTCCGTTTGGAGAAAGCTTCAGGCTTTTTGTTCTTTACGATAGAACAATATTTCCCTTGTTTTCTATACTAAATAGAGGCAAGAAATCAATCTCATTAGATTTAAGAAAGCAAGAAGCAAAAGAAATCTTTTTTAAGCTTGTAGAAAAATCTGATGTGTTGGTCGAAAACTTTGTAAAGGGGACCATGGAGAAATGGGGGTTAGGGTACAAAGATTTAATTAACATCAACCCTCAATTGATATATGCTAAAATTTCTGGTTTCGGAAATGAAGGATTAGAAAAGTATATCCAAAAAACTGCATTTGATATAATCATCCAAGCGGAATCCGGAATTCTTGATGCTTTAGACTTAAAAGAGGGACCTCCTAAATTACCTATAGCAGATTATACTGCGGGTCATGTTGCTGCAATTGGAATATCTCAAGCATTATACTATAGAGAAAAAACGGGTAAAGGACAATTTATTGATATTAGTATGCATGATTTAATGTTTGCTATAAATATGAGGGCACAAGCAAGAGAATTCATGCCCTTAACCAAGAAACTAGATCTTGGTTCTAAATTTCTCCCAGTTTATAATCAATATCATACTAAAAATGGTCTAATCACCATGACCACTCTTACTGAAAATCAATGGAAGCGTTTATGTAATTATATATTACTAAAACCGGAGTTAATTACTGATTCAAAATTTGATAACCCAATTAAACGATTCAATCATGTAGATTTATTAGATGAAATTATTGAAAGCTGGTCCCGTACAGTTACAAAAGAAGAGGCCATTTCTCACCTTGAATCCCAAAGAATACCTTGTGGAAAATCTCGTAAAATGAGTGAAATTCCAAATCATCCTAATTTAAAAGCAAGAGGAATGTTATGTCAAGATTTTGATTTTAAAAAATGGGGAGTGGATCACGCTACAATTCCTAATCGCTTAATCAATTTTTCTGAAACCAAAGGAGACGTCAAGTCTGCTGGTCCTGAATTTGGAGAGCATAATCATGAAATATTTTGTGATCTCTTGGGTTATTCTGAAGACGATTTGAAACAGTGGAAGAAAAGGAGAGTAATATAGTACTTTTAGGAAGATTTCATTAACTCCAGAATTTTTTATATTGTTATTTGAACATTTCAAGAGTTATTGCTAATATGATCAAATGATCACATTTATATAGGTTAATTTATATTAGTATATTATATGATCATATGATCATATGTTTAGTGAGAAAATTGTTTAAAAAAAATGAAAAAGACCAAGAAAAAGATAGCATGGAATTTAATCACCTTCCTCGTTTTCATGGTTACCCAGGAAATCAGCACCCTATGCCTCCCCCTGGTTATTTTCCTTACAGTAGACGAAGCAAGTATAGACATCACCCTCCTCCGATGCCACCAATACCTATTTCACGTGAAGATTTCAAAGAAATTAAGTATTTCTTCATATTATCAATAATTATTGATAAGGTAGAAGGGATAAATGGATATCAATTGCAGGAAAAATATAAGATTCCACGGGGGAGTATGATGAGGAGTTTGGAAGAGCTTGAAAAGGGGGAATATCTCAATGTGAAAGATGCAACCATAGAGGGACGAGAGCAAAAGATTTATTTCATATCTGACAAAGGTAAACAATATCTTGAGACATTAAAGGAAAAATGGGCTAATGAATTTGCCATGATGTCAGATATGGCACCACCTGAAGAATACGGCCATCCTTTTGTGAGGAGACCACATCGCATGAAAATCTTGAGATTTTTGGAACGATGTGAATCAAGAGAGGATGCACTTGATTATTTTCGAGGGATGCGTTCTAAATTAAAATTCTCATTAGAGAGGCTCAATTCCCGAATTCAAAACGTAACTCAAATTAAGGAAGAGTTAGATTCCATGATTTCAAGTATAGAAAATATGGAGAGTTTCGATAAGAAAGCGATAAAAGAACTTCTCCATAATATCCAAGAAAAGATGAGTAGAGAATATATTCATCTCTGATTTTTTTATTTTTATTTTAGTATCTAATCGTTTAGACATAATACAACCTTAGTCTTATATGGGAAAAATTAACATATAAAAATTAAGCTTTAAAAAACCTTGGGAATAAGTTTGTACTTGACTTTCTTCTTGTATTCTTCATAACCTTCAAGACCTTCAATGAGCATCCTTTCTTCGTATGAAATTCTTGCAATAAGTAAAGCTGTCAGGATTACCGCGGGAATCAATCCAAACCATGATCCCAGTCCTAAAGTAACACCAAATCCCATTATCATGAATCCCGTATACATAGGATGGCGTACAATCGCATAAGACCCCGTATCAATGACTTTTTGACCGCCTTCTTTTCTAATATCCAAAACTTTAGATGCATAGGCATTATCTAACATTGATCGAAACAAGAAATAGAATGCTACGGCTAGGAGAACAAAACCAGCAATTTCAACATATATTGAGATTCTTGACCAACTATAGCGCACATCAAACGCAGGAATTAAAAAAATTCCAATGAAATTAATTGATATAAGGGGTAGCAACCATTTATCCGATCCTTGAGCTTTCGTTATTCCCGATTTTTTCGTCTTCATTCGATTGATAAGCAACTGTGGATTTTTCTTATTAATAAGAAGCATATCGCATGTTATAAAGACATAAAACATCAATAAGTAAATCCATGCTTCGATCCAATCCCATCTACCAGCCGGAATAAATAGGAGGGGTAATTGTATTAAAACTGAAAAGATACTTAAAATGATAAGGAGAATATCACTCATTTTTTTAACTTCTATCTCTTTAGAGTTAGGAGAAAAATTTACATTATTTTTCGATTCTGACATTATTATAATTTTTATTTACAAATATTTAATATTTTTTATCAAGACTTTCTTATCATTCGCAAGGATGGAGGTATTTTTTTTCAAAATTTAACATTCTGTTTATAATTATTATGGACTCAATCTAGAAATTTTTTTTATGATTCATATTTAGAAATATATGGAAAATTATTTATTAAATGCTGATTTATATAATAAACATATAAAAAACTTACTACAAAGAAAGAATGAGAGAATGAAATATGAGTAATGATGAAAAGAAGGAGACTCCTATCGATAAGCTCAATAAAGCGTTCGAAGATTTCGTCGGGGGAGCTTTTGGAGAGAGTGGGAAGGACTTTATAAAAGACACATCTGACAAGCTAAAAGATTTTTCAACTCAATCAATAAAAAAGTTTATGGAGTTTTCTGATTCGGTGTTAGATAACTTAAAACTTTCAGAAAATGAACAGGTTATGAAAGCACGAGATACTGTTGAGGATTTACTAAAGCAAGCAGGATTATTAGAAGAAGATGAAGAAGATTTTTAACTTAATTATTTAATAATTGCTAATTTATTTTCCTGTTACTATTCTTATTTTAAAATAATTAATTAGATAAAGAAAGAGTAATTTTTAGTTTAAAAGAATTTTAGACTATTTTATAATAATATTTATAATGCTTTCGAATTTTTTAGAAAGGATTTTATTTCTTCAGGAGTAGAATTAAATAATTCTGAAATTACTTTTATGCTGACTTCTTGGTCCATACCAATCTTTTTATAATCTTGATATAATTTAATCCATGTCTCTTTTTGAGCGTATTTTTCGGGGTGCTCTTTTTGGATGTGAACCCAATAGGGTTTCGTTAATGCTATTCCGCAGTAAGGGCAAAATCGCGATTCTTCTTCAATACTCATAATAACTCTTAAACAATTGTTTTTTTCTAATAATTTAAATAAAATATTATTAGTTTAAAAAATTATTAATTCTTGCTATAAAAATTTAATGAAATTATGTGTAATAAAGGTATATTAACTCCTTTTTTCAATTGAGGTAAGGCTTCTATTGGTTCAGCAATTTTTTTATCTAATTGAATGTTGATAACTCTATTCATGATGTTAGCCACATTTTTAAGATAATTATATATCTAATTCTAACTAAATATTAATTCTGCTATAAAATCGTAAGAAATAAATTAAGTATACTCTTTTTCCTAATAATCTATAACTAATACTTTATCATTATATTGTCCCTTTCTCATCGTAGACCTTTTTATAAGAAAATAGACAGACTTTTGGAACGAATTCCTTTATTGGGAAAAATATTGACTTCGTTTTTTGGAATTCAAGAATGGATCATGCTTGAATTTACCAGAAAAATAGAAAAAAAGTTCAAGATTAATTTGATGCATAAACTAAATTGCTATGTATTAAAAGGACGATGGGGCGGTAAAATAGTCCCCCTAAATAAAAATATTGCAGGAGAGATACGATTTTTACCAAGTCAAGAAATTTTTGAGCTTTTAAGTCGATCGAATGTAACTGGTATATCAAATTGCTATTGTAGAGAAACACAACGTCGATATAATGAAAAACCGAACTGTGACCATCCTCTCCAAACTTGTATTCATATTGGTTCAGGAAAATCATTATATGATATTCCATTTAAATCAAATAACCTAAAGAAGGTGTCACGAGAAGAAGTTGTTAATTTGTTAGAAAAATGTGATCAAGAGGGCTTGGTTCATCAATTGATATATTATCCGAATCCTAATTTTTATTATATTGTATGTAATTGTTGTCCATGTTGTTGTGTAATTTTAAGTAAATTTCTTCGCAATGGGTCGCCTCAGATGGTCAAAAGTGATTTTGTTACGGAAACTAATCCTCAATTGTGCGTAAATTGTGGGAAATGTGTAGAATGGTGCTATTTTGGAGCAAGAACCTATTCCGACCATCATTTAGAGTTTAAGCAAAGTTTTTGTTTTGGATGCGGAATATGTGTTGAAAAATGCGCACAGAAGGCAATAACATTAAAGTTAAAAGCGTCTCAATAATCCAATGATAGATTTTATAAAAAGAATCTTGTAATTGTGTAAAATTAAATATCTGGATTTTTTTTAGTTTAATAGATTCTATCTTAGACTAATTATTATGCATAAAAAAATAATATTATGAAAGAACTATTTGAATTGGGGATTGTTTTCAGGGGTTTTGTACTTGTAAAGCATAAATTCAAAAAGGTATCAGAGATAAATGGAATTGAGGAAAGTAATAAAGATTTACGGGGAGCATTTATATCAGCCATTAATTCCTTTGCAACAAATGCATTTAATAATATCTCTTTAGAATATTTAGAATCTGATAAGATTTTATTTGTGTTTAAATTAGCTCAAGTAAAAGCATTAGATTGTAATTGTGAAGAACCTATAATTTTATACGGATTAATATATAAGTCAAAAAAAGATACAGATAAATTAGTAAGGAAATTTTTTGAAAAAGTAGAACCTATTCTGAGTTTATTTATCTCTAAATTCAAAAATAAAGATTTTACAGAATTAAATCAATTTGAACCATTTGCCGAAGAAATAAAAGGTTTTTTTTATTAATTAAAGGTTTAATGTTCAGAATTTAGCGTCCAACCTTTTGGTTCGGAGCGGGAATAAATAATTTTACCCTCATCTTTCATAGTTTCTATTAAATCAGACACTGATTTTTTATCATAGCCAAGGATAACTATATCATTAACAAATTTGGTTTTTGATGTAATTATAGTATTTCTTTCTAAATAATCTATGATAATGTATCTTAGATTCTCATTCTTTATAGAAATGTTTTGATTATTGGAATCTTTAGTTTCTTTACTTAAAGCATCAATCAATGCGGTTCCTTTTTCTTCAATATCCCCTTCAATTACAACAGGAGTTATTTTTTTGCTTTTAGCTCCTATTTTTGGCTCGATAACAAGCCCTTCTTCTAATCTCTCTTTAGGTAGGTCCCAGAGTGAAAATTGTTTCGTTTCAATGTTTACTGATTTTTGAGTTAACATTTTTTCAAATTCTTCAACCACTTTTTCCTTTACATAACCCCGTTTTACTAAATCGTTAGCGATCCCTTCAATGATTCTCTTATCAATTAAAATTTTTAATATATATTCTCTAATATTTGTAGGAACTGTTTCAAGTTTAATCAGTTCTTCGACTGATTTCTCTTTCTCTTTTGGCTGGGTTTCAGGAATAACAATATTATAGGGTATATCCAAGGGAGGTTTCTCTCCCCATTCACAATCTGAAATACAGCGTATGCTTCTATCATATCCCCCATATAGGATTTTAGGCAAACCTTTCTCAGGGTCTTTCATGGATGATACAATTTTAATTGAAGATGAGGTGGAAGTTTTCCATTTTAATTCAATATCGGATGAGTTTAACCTTGGATTATGATATATTCTTAAGGACCCATCCGCGCATCCAACCAAGATTTCTTTCGCGTTATCTCCATCAATATCTTCTAATTTTATCGATATTGGCCGTCCATCTTCAATCTCTAATGAATTTAGTATCTCTCCTTCACTATTTATTATCATTAGTTTTGAATCATCAGTTCCAATAACAATTTCATGGTAACCATCATTAGTGACATCCCCAATTGCAATTACATTTATCTGAAAACCTAGATTCTTCTGCCAGATGACATCAGGTTTGTTATCTTCAAATTGGACTAATTGAAGAAACCCATTTTTGGTACCCACTAATAAACCATAAATTGGTATCTCTAGTTTTGGTAATTTCAAATAACCTAAAGCACATGCTGTTACCCATGAATCATAATAGAATATATATTTTGGTTCCTTTGCTTCAATATTTTCAAAGATTTTAAGCGTTTTGTCTTCACTTCCTAGAATAAGCTCGATATTTCCATCGCGAGTAAAATCTCCCGCATTAACACATAAAACTTTTTTTGTGATCTTATAATTCATAATTCCAGCTAATTTATTCAATCCCTTTACGAATTTAACCACTAAAAAGTTGCCATCACCCGCTCCTACTAAAATTTCATCGCACCCGTCTTTAGTGATATCAATAGGATAACTACATCGACACCATCCATCAAAAGAAATGGAATCTAAGATGGTTAAATCTTGAT
>CAYUTF010000082.1:0-14926 GCA_964447495.1 uncultured archaeon | reverse complement strand
TTCGTAAAAGGCAGATTTCACGATCTTTTCTTAGATTGGTTTTATTAAATCTGTTACTCAATAAAAAAATAAAAAAAAAAAGATAATCTTTAAGGAAAATAGTGGAGATTACTCCTCAATGATTGTTATTGCCTCTTCTGGACATTGGGTTTCGCAAGCTCTGCAACCTACACAATCTTCTCTGTTCTCTTCAAGAACATGCACCTTACCGCCTTCAGGTTCTCCAAAACATTCGCTTGGACAAACTTCATAGCAAGTCCCACATCCAGTACAAGCATCCATATCAATTTCGATTCCGAAGCTCATATTTTTCTCCTTTTTTTAAGAATTATAGATAAAATAATTATCCTTAATAGGGAGAATAATATAAAAAATATAAATTTCGTTCTTATCTTGATTAGTTTTTAAATTAATTTTCCATAAAAAAAATAAAAAAAAAGAAATTTATAACTTATTTAGATGTTTTAAAATGTACAAGATCATATTTATTATCCCGGCAACGACAGGTCCATAGAAGCCAATATCCATCCACCAATCAGTATAATCATAAGTTACACCGAAAGAGATAAGTCCTATAATCGCAAAACTCCAAATTAAAATTGATGAAATAATTCCAAACATAGAGGTTCTAAGAAAAGCAGCTGGTGAATCTTCCGGAATGAACGACTTTGGGAGCAAATTATTAATTGCCATTGCTATCTGAAGGATTAACAAAATCAATATTAAGACTTGCATTATATAGTCCACTACTGTGGAATAACCAAAACAATAAAGGCATGAATTTCCATTCCAAGAGTAACCTGTATATAGACTTCCAAATGGACCGATCAGGAGCATGACTAGTGCGATAAAACTCAATATAAGCACAATTGCAGAAAAAAAGTCGATTTTTCTCTGTTCAGACATATTTTATCTCTATTTACTAGTTTTTAATAAATTTAGATATTAAAAGTAATTAAATCAACTTATTATATAATATTATTTCAATTGAAATCTTCTATTAATTATTAAAAGATATACAAATCATGATATATTTATAACTTAATAACATGCAGTTGAAAAAAAAATGGACTTTCGATTATAAGGAGTCAATTCTCAGAGCAAAATTGAGTGCTTGTGCAAAAGAGCAAACTAAAAAACTATTTATATCTACAAAATCGGGGAAAATTTTAATCTTAGATTTAAATAGTAAATTAGTAATTGAAGAACAAATCACTGAATATTCACCAATTTGGAATTTTGAAATTTCAGATATCAATAAGAATGGGAAGCAAGAGTTAATTCTTGGTGGATTAGATGGATTATTAAGAGTATTTCAAATCACTCCTGAATTAATTTTAAAGCCTTTATGGGCTCATCAATTTGGTTCTTCTATAAGTGGAATAAGAATTAATGATATAAATAATGATGATAATCTGGAAATTATTGCTTACTCTCTTGACAAAACTCTTAGAGTTTTGGATAATAACTCTGGAAATTTAATCTGGGGTCAAATTTTCAAAGATGGCATTGAAGATGCAAAAATTTGGACAGATAAACGTGTTAAAAGTACAAAAGAGATAATCGCTTGTGGAAATGATGGAACCATTAGAATATTCGAAAATGTGAATGGAAACTTGCTATGGTTTAAACAATTTTCAGATAAGGTTCGTTTTATTGACTATATTAATTCGAATAAAGGTCTATTAATCGTTTGTGGTGGCGATGATAATCAACTGCATTTTATTGATAAAGTATCTCATAACGAAATTAAAACTATGGAATTTGATGATTATGTCTGGAAGAGTCTCTCCTTTCCTACACTTATAAATGAAAATATCTTAATAAGTACTTACTCCTTTGATTATATGGACCAGTCTATTCCCATTCAAGATATAAATTTTACATCAAAATTAATTTGCATCAATAAAAATATAGAAATTGAGTGGGAATTAAATAATAAGAATATTGAAGTTATTTATCGATTTCAAACGGGAAAACAAAACAATATAGCTATTGGAACAACTCAAGGGGAGTTGATTATCATAGATGAAAAAAATGGCACAATAAAGTCAAATATTGTTCATACTTCTTCTATAAATGATATTATATATGAGCCAAAAACTCAATTGTTAATAATAAGTCATGAGGATGGATCAATTATCGCCTACTTTATAGAGGATTCTTAATTAAAAAACATACTTATTTCAATATTATTATGAGGTTTAGCCATGTGTAGAATGTTTCTTCAATGCTCGAATGAATCTTCTCAAGTTGACTTCCCAATTTTAAAAAAGTTTATCGCAACCTGTCATTGGCAATACCTTCGAAAATATAATCTGTTTGGTCATCATAGTTTAGGCTGGGGTTTTGCTTACATCCCTGAAGATTCTAATAATCATCTTATTATAAAACGCGATATTCATCCAATTTATAAAGCAGATTGGAAATCATTAGCAGAAATTAAAACACGATTCCTAGTTGTTCATGCGAGAAAAACTATGCCTTGGAAAAGAAGTCTTGAAAATGTTCATCCAATAAATATTGGCGAAAAATATTTAATCGTTCATAATGGAATAATTAAGAACCCTTCTTTCCCCAAATTAAGCTACCCTGATTTAGAAAAAATACGCAAGGAAACTAATTTAGATACAAGGAAATATCTATGCTATATTATAGATAAACTAAAAGAAGGATTTAATTTACAAAACGCCTTGAAAGAAATATTTCAAGTATTAGAATTAGGTGCCGGGGCAAATGCTTTTCTATTCAACGCACAGGAATGCAATGTTATAACGTATCATAATACTAACTTTAACGGAAGGCACCATACCCTATTCATACAAAAAGATAAAGACACAATTTTTGTTAGCACCACCCCATTAAAGCTTAATTCCAAAGAACTTACTAATAAAATATTACTTAACATTGACCTAAATACACTCAGAGTAAAATCTTATAACATAGGTTAATATCTGATTAGATACGATATCAAATTCTATGAAATGGTTTACATCTAATTAAAAATTAAAAAGTGAGTTTAAAAAGAAAAAAAAAAAGTATTTTATTTAACTTGATTCTTCAGATTCCTCTTCAGCAGCAAGCTCCTCTTCCAACTAATCGATAAAAATGTGAAACACATCTTTTAACTTCGAGTGGGACTGGAGCAGGCGTATAGCTTAGGTTCAGCGAAATGCTTGAACGTTGTAAGCATGCTGTATCCAATCCAAATGGCGATAATGGAAATTAAAATTACAATTAACCATAAGGGTAGAACCACAAAAAGTCTCCAATCAAGCCAATCATGACCGAAAATCATGAGAAGTTGATCCCAATTGGCGTTTCCACCAAGTGTTTCGAAGAAAAGATCCAAAACACTGCCCATGGTGTAAACAATAGCGATAAAGATGCCGAGAATCATGACGATGAGTCCGATAATTTTATCTTTTGCCAAAGTACTTACCTCTTTTACATTTTTTATAGATTTATTTTAAATAAATGGAATTTATGTAATATTTTTTGTTAAAATAGGATTGAATTAAAACCATTTGCTTTTTAATTAAGTAAAGAGACTATTAAATTTAAAAAGAAGCTTAAATCATTTTTCGTCATTATTTATTGTCATAAATTAGAATTAATTGATTTTAAGTGAAATGATCCATAATTAGTTTATAGAAAATAAAATGATTTTAGAGTAAGATTTGATGCAAAAATTATGTCAAGTAGAGAACCCTACGTACTTATCATAGGCTCTAGCAATATAGATATGAATATCTATTCGCAGTGTTTACCTAAAAAGGGTGAAACAGTTACTGGAGGAACATTCAAACAATTTATGGGAGGAAAAGGTGCGAATCAAGCAGTTGCATCCATAAGATCGGGCATGAGTACAATTTTTATAGCAAAAATTGGTAAAGATTCATTTGGGGATCAGATGCTCACTCAATTACAAAAAGAAGGTATAAATGTTGAACATATCATCAGAGATGATACAGAAGCGAGCGGAATTGCGTTTATTATGATTGATGAAAATGGTGAGAATATGATAAGCGTTGCTCCAGGTGCCAACGTTAAATTAAGCCCGCAAGAAATAGAAAAAAATGAAAGTATCGTTAAAAATGCGACCACTATTATCGTTCAGATGGAGATTCCAATTGAAACAATTCAAAAAATCTTTCAAATTGCATCTAAGGGAAAAGTTACAAAAATATTAAACCCTGCTCCTTTAAAACCTATCCCTCATGATTTATTTCATCTAATAGATATCATTATTCCTAATGAAGGAGAGCTTTTCCACCTTCATTCATTATTGAATTTAGAAAAGCTAATATCCTCTGAAGATCAACAAATTATTCAGGCTTCAAGGGATATTTCAAAATTAGGAATAAATTCAGTAATAACTACTATGGGAAGTAAAGGCTCAATGATATATCAATCAAATCCAGAAACGATAACCAAGATTCCAGCTTATAAAGTAAAAGCAATTGATACTGTTGGTGCTGGAGATTGCTTTAATGGTGTTTTAGCAAGTAAACTAGCTCAAGGTGAGACTTTAGTGAATGCCGTAAAATATGCCACTGCTGCCGCTTCTATTGCTGTTACAAGAAAAGGTGCCCAAGAATCCATGCCGGTTGCTATGGAAATTCAAGATAGGTTTACTAAAATTAACGAAATTAAAATCAAATAGGTTATAATATCGTGTCTAAAGAAATATTAGTATCTGGAAGGGGCACTTATCTTAGAAAGAATTACTCTCAAGAATTGATGATTTCAATTGATTGTATTAGCTCAAATAAAATTCTGATTATTAATAATACTTCAGTTATTACCACGCGTGTAAAGAAGTTGAATTTAAAAGTCAGCCCTAAGGAGTATTATATGATAATTAATATTGGGGCAGCACAAATAAATATCAAATACGATCAGGATGTATCAAAACATAAGATAATATATAATCCATATAAATACGAGCATTCTGAAAAAATTAATTTCAAGCCTGAGGAATTCGTTAAGAATTTTAACGTTCCACAAGGTTATATTGATATCTTAGCTAAATGGTATAGTATAAAATTTACTTACCCCGAATATAACCTTATTTTCATAAAACCTGAGATGGGACTTTCACTTCAAATTCATAAATTCAGATCCGAAGTGTGGGAAATCATAAGAGGAAATCCAATAATAATAAGTAATAATCGAGTTTATTATTTTGTAAAAAATGGCACTGAATTTACGAATTCAAAAATGAAATATCACTCCATAATTAACCCAAATATGAATCCAAAAGATTTCATCATCCTTAAAGAAAAATGGAGTGGCAATTTTGATGAAGAAGATATTGAAAGGATTTATAATCCCAATAATTACAAATAACTGAGTTTTAATCTATTGATAAGATTGGTCAATTAAGACGATAAAATTGGATATTAAGAGATCTTTTAGTAAATCTCTGACCCTCATAACCTAACCTTTTAAAGTTTATGGTTTTCACCTCTCTTGTTTTAATAAAATTAAAATTTAATAGATGACTAATATCATTACACGTAATAAATATAATCGAAAAAAATAACATAAAATATTAATTGGAACAAATAGATTGGTGCAAAAATGTCTCCGAATGAAGAACCTAATGAGGATGAACAAGAAAAACCTGAATCTGAAGAACCTACCGAAGAGATAGAAAAAGAGATCGAGGAAGAAATTGAAGAAGAGGAAGAAGAGGAAATCGAAGACGAAATCGATCTTGATAAAGAAAGGGATCGCTTAAAATTCCATTTTCGGGGTTTCACATTAGAAGATTTAAAGAAGATGAATATGGATGAGTTTATTCAATTACTTCCAGCAAGAGCACGACGTTCTTTAAGAAGAGGTTTACCACCTAGACAGAAGAAATTACTCGAGAGGTTAAGACGGGCTTACAGAGCAAAAAAAAGAGGTAAAGATCTTCTCACACGAACTCATGTGAGAGATATGATTATCTTTCCGGAGATGGTGGGATTAAAAATTGGAGTTTACAACGGAAGAAGTTTTGAGATAGTAGAAATTATGCCTGAGATGATTGGGCATTATTTAGGTGAATTTTCTTTAACACGCAAACGTGTACAACATGGTTCTCCTGGTATTGGAGCAACAAGAAGTAGTAAATATGTTCCATTAAAATAATCAATATTATAATTATAAAAACAAGATGATGATAAATGCCAAACTGGGGATATTCGTTTATTGAGCAAAAATATGATGCTGATAGAATAGCGAAAGCATCAGGAAGGGATTTAAGAATTAAACCAAAAGATTGTCGAGAAATTTGTGCGGTAATTAAGGGTATGAAAGTAGAACAAGCTAAAACTTATTTAGAAAAAGTTATTCAAATGAACCAATCAGTACCCTACAGACGACACAAGAAAAAACAAGCTCATAAAAAAGATTTAAAACAATTTAAATGGTATGCAGGACGTTATCCGCAAAAAGCTGCAGCTCGTATTTTTGAGGTGCTATCTGCGGTAGAGTCGAATGCAGAATATAAGGGATTAGATATTGAACTCTGTAGAATCATTCATGCCGCCACTCATCGGGGAAGAATTATCAAAAGATATATTCAACGCGCTCATGGAAGATCCTCAGCAAAATACCGACATTTAAGTCATGTTGAAATTGTTATATATGAAGTTCCAAGTTAAATTAATCAATATAAAATAGTATAATTAAAAAATTCATAAATTAGGTTGAAATAAATGCCACTAGCCAAACATTTTATCGAACAAGGTATAAAACTAATGCAAATTAATGAATACTTACGTTCAGAGTTAGTCAGAGCCGGATTTGCGGGTGTTGATATCCAAAAAACCCCACTTGGAGTGAGGATTACTTTAAAGACAAGTCGTCCAGGACTTGTGATAGGAAAGGGGGGAAAAAGGATTCAAGAAATTACTGACATCCTACAGGAAAGATATGGTTTAGAGCTTCCTCAAATAGAAGTAGAAGAGGTTGCTAATCCAGATTTAGATGCCCAGATTATGGCTGAAAGATTAGCGTATTCATTAGACCGCGGTCGTCATTACAGAAGGGCAGGATATTACATTTTAAGAAAAGTGATGGATGCGGGTGCTAAAGGTGTCGAGATTATCATATCTGGAAAAGTCACATCACAGAGAGCCAGAACCCAGATTTTTAGAGCAGGCACGATGTCAAAGAGTGGACAACCAGCACAAGAAGGCGTAGATAAAGGCATTGCTCAATGTATTCAGAAAAGTGGAACATTAGGAATAATTGTGAAAATTATGCATGCAGATGTAAAAATGGGAGATGAGGTTAAAATAAATTATGAGTTATTATCCCAAGCTCAAGCTCAAGCTGAAGCGAAATCTGCAAAAACCAGAGCAGAATACATCATTGAGGAAGAAGAACGAGAAATAACTGAAGAAGCTAAACAAATACTTGATGAAGTTGATGAGGAAGATATCTCTGAAATATCATTAGAACCAGAAAATGAAAAGATCGAAAAATAGATATGAATAGGGGAGATATGATATGGATGTAATTACCGCAAAAAAAATTAGAGAAATGGATGAGAGAGAAAGAGAAAGAACATTAATAACATTAAGAGAAGAGTTAATGATGTTATATAGTCAACAAACTGGTGGCGGACTTTCAGATAATCCTGCTAAAGCAAAATTACTAAGAAAGCAAATAGCTCGAATTTTAACAGTAAAGAATGAGGAGAAGCGATGATTAGTCCAGAATATTTAATTTATCATGATTTAATTGGGTTTGAAGTATTATTAAAACACAAATCAAAACCTAAAGATACAGAATTTTTACTAGAAGGTACTATCATAGATGAAACAAGAAATTTAGTTGTTATTCAGAAAGAAAATCAAATTAAAAAATATATTAAAAATGAATATATCTTTCGGCTTAAACTTAATAAATATATATTAGAATTTGATGGGTCAAAAATAGTAGGTCGACCTGAAAATAGATTAAGAAGTTTGAAAAAGAAAAAGTGGTTGAAGAAATAAAATGAGTGTTCGTAATATTGGTATTCCAGGAGTAAGTCCTCCTAAGAGTAGAGAATGTAATGATAAGGATTGTCCTTTCCATGGATCTACAAGAATAAGAGGCAAAATAACTCAAGGTTTAGTGGTAAGTAAAAAGTCAAAAAATACTGTTGTAATCAGACAGGATTATGTTCAATTTATTAGAAAATACCAGCGATATGAGAGAAGGAATTCTCGCCTTTCATGTCATTTACCTGAATGTTTAAAAAATGAGATCTATGTTGGAGATTTGGTAAGAGTAGGGGAAAGTAGAAAACTTTCCAAGACTAAAGCTTTCATAGTGTTAGAAAAAATAGTAAGCGGTGCGATTTAAATGGGAACAAGAAGAAAATTGGGTCGAAAGACCCTTGCCACGGGAAGAACTAGTTATGGATTACAAAATGGGTCAAGAATTTTCATAACTGATAATTCTGGAGCAAAAATCGCAGAAATTATTAACGTAGATCATTCTAAGACGCGCTTAAATAGGTTGCCAAAAGCTACAGTGGGTTCTGTTTGTTCTGTCACTGTTAAAAAAGGCAAGCCTGAATTACGCGGTACCATTATGAAAGCAGTTATTGTAAGACAAAAAATGATCTACAGACGTGTTGATGGAACACGTTTGTGTTTTGAAGATAATGCTGGTGTTTTAATCACCAAAGAAGGGGAACCTAAAGGTACCGAAATAAGGGGTCCTATTTGTAGGGAAGCTGCTGAACTATTTCCAAGGTTAGCTTCAATATCATCATTAATAATTTAAAAATAAATAGAGAGGAAATGAAATATGAGAGTTGAATCAAAAAAACCAAGAAAGCAAAGAAAAGCATTGTTTAATTACAAAAATCATCAAAGATCAAATTTATTATCAACAAGAGTAGCTGATTTCGTCCGTGAAGAATACGGAATAAAAAATCTACCACTTAGGGTAGGTGATGATGTGCGAATCATCAAAGGGGAATTCAAAGATTTTGAGGGAGAAGTTATCGAAATCACAAAAAATCAGAGAGCAAGAATCAAAGAGGCAAAATTTGAAAAATCAGATGGGACTGAATTTAATCCCTCAATTCATATATCGAATCTTATTATCACAAAATTTATAAAAGAAAAAAAGATGGATCCATGGAGAGCAAGTCTGATAGAAAGAAAAGCGTTATTTGGAGTTAAAGAAGATTTATTAACGGGTCCTAAAAAACAAAAAGAAGAGGCTGAAAAATAAATGACGAGACATGGTGGAACAAAATCTCTTAAAAGGTTAAATACCCCTAAGTTCTTGCAAATTAAAAGGAAACATGGAACATTTTTTATTAAACCATCTCCAGGACCACATCCCAATCGATTCTGCTTACCTTTACTACATATCGTAAGAGATTTATTAAAAATAGTCGATACACATCGAGAAGCAAAAAAGCTCATCGGTCAGGGATATTTCAAAGTTGATGGAAAAGTAATTAAAGATACAGCATTCCCTGTTGGATTAATGGACGTTCTTAGTGTATCAAATATAAATCAATTTTATCGAATATTACCAGATTCTCACTATGGATTAATCCTACACAAGATTTCAGAAGAAGAGAGTAATTTTAAATTATGTAGAATTGCAGGAAAAACGACGATAAAGGGGGGGCATATTCAATTAAATTTACATGATGGTAGAAATTTATTAATAAATATTAAAGATCCAAAAAATCCTAAAGAAGATATCTATAAACGTATGGATGTTTTAAAGATTAGCATTCCAGAGCAAGAAATTCTAAAAACTTTGAGATTTAAGGAAGGAAATTTAGCAATTATTATGTCTGGTAAAAATATCGGACAAGTTGGAAAGATAACAAAAGTATTAAAACGATTTGGTCCTAAAGCTAGTACCGTCTCTATACAACGTAATTCTGAACTCACAGAGACATTATATGATTATACTTTCATAATAGGAGAGGATCAGTTCGAAATAAGTATTCCCAATATAGATTAATAAAATAACATAAAACGTGAAGATGAAATGTCTACTAAGGCTAAAAAAAAGGCTTTAAAGCTACAAGAGAAAGAATATATTGAAATATGGAAAAATCCTATGAAGAAGCCTTATTTAGAGAAAATAGTTTTAAATATTGGCGTTGGGTCTGGAGGAGAAGAATTAGAAAGAGCTTTTACGGTATTACAAACCATATCAGGTAAATCTCCAGTCAAAACCCTCTCTAAGAAAAACGTGAAAGAGTTTAATTTACGTAAAGGTAGACCAATTGGAACTATGGTAACTGTGAGAGGCGCAGAAGCAGAGAAATTATTGAAAAGGCTGCTGATTGTGACTAATAACAAAATTTTAAGAAAAAGTTTTGATAATTTTGGAAATTTTGGTTTCGGAATAACGGAACATATAACCATTCCAGGAATTGATTATGAAACTGAGATTGGAATCTGGGGACTTAATGTTGTAGGAAGAATCACAAGACCAGGGATGAGAGTAAGATATCGTAGAATAAAAAAAACTAAAGTCCCATTGCATCATTATGTATCTCGTGATGAAGCTCAGTATTTTCTCAGGAAGAATTTTGGAGTTGATATTGTAGAAAAAATAGAGTTAGATTACATTTAATTAAAAAAGTTGAAAATTATGCCACAAGGAAAAAACTTAGGAAAAGGACAGAGAGTCTGCAGAAGGTGTGGAACTCATAGAGGTATTATTAGAAGATATGGGCTATATATCTGTCGAAGATGTTTTTATGAAATTGGTAAAGACATAGGCTTTCATAGGTTTGATTAATTAGATTAAATATTCAAAATCTTACGATAAAAAATTAGGAATTGAATTAAAAGTAGAATAAAATTTGTTAGAGGAATAATAAAAAATGGCTAATACAATTGCTGATAGCATGAATATGTTGAAGAATGCTGAGATGGCAAGAAAGAAAGAGGTAATAATAAGCCCCGCCTCAAATTTACTTCAGAGAGTTCTGCGAATACTACAAAGTAATGCATATGTTGGTGAATTTGAAAGATATGATGATGGAAGGCAAGGTAAATTCAAAATTGCTCTTCTAGGAAAAATAAATGAAGCAAAAGGGTTAATTAGAAATAGTTACTACGTCTCTCAATTTGAAGCTCTTGAAAGGAAATTGTTGCCTGCTCCAGGTTTAGGTATTATAATTATGTCCACTAATCAAGGGGTTATGTCTATGAACGAAGCAGAAGAGAGGAATATTGGTGGCCAAACCTTATGTTATGTATATTAATAATTACAATGGTAGAATAAAATGGTAAAAATAGCATTTTTTAAAGAAGAATTAGACGTTCCGGAAGGAGTTGTGGTCATTTTAACAGAAAATCACCATGTCACTGTTAAGGGTCCAAATGGGAGTATTACAAAAGACTTTTCTCATGCTAGGGGAATTTCTATAGCATTAAAAGATAAAAAAATTATTATTTCAACAAGTTTTCCAAAAAGCGGAACATTAGCTTTAGCAAATACAATTTTAAATATCATAAAAAATTTAATAATTGGAGTACAGACTAACTATCATTATTTCTGCAAAGTTTGTTATTCTCACTTTCCATGTAATGTTGAAATCAAGCCTGAAAAGAAAGAACTTCATGTAGTCAACTTTTTAGGAGAGAGAGCTCCAAGGATCACCAATTATTTAGAAAATGTAGAAGTAAAAATAGAAAGCGACGATGTAATTTTAACTGGTCCTGATAAAGAAGAGTTGGGCCAAACTGCTGCCAATCTTAAAAGATGTTGTAGAATTAGAAAAAAAGATCCGCGAGTATTTCAAGATGGAATTTACCTATATAGGATACAAACTGGAGATCAAATTCTTTGGCAAATAAAATAAAGTGAGGTTTAACATCGATGGAACAGAAAAGATTAATGGAAATAAGAAAAAATAAGAAAAAGAAGAAGCCTGCATTTAGACGAGTTGAATCTTGGAGATATAAAAGAGTAAAGGATCCTTGGCGGAAGGCAAGAGGGATCGATTCCCAGACAAGAATGAAGGAAAAATCTGGCGTGAAATCTCCCACTGTAGGGTATAGAAGCCCAAAAAAGGTCAGAGGGTTACACCCGTCTGGATATGAAGAAGTGTGGGTATCTTCAATAAATGAACTTAAAGGATTGAATAATAAAAAGCATGCAATTAAAATTTCTGGTAATTTAGGTACAAGAAAAAGAATATTTTTAGTTGATTATGCTCAAAATAGAGGATTTAAAATACTTAATATAGGTATATCACAAAAAGAAATAGAGAGTCTTGAATCTATGATTAAATCACCATTAGAAGATTTGGAAGAAGATGAATACATAGATGCAGATGATTTAGAAGATTCTCTTGATTTAGATGATTAATTAAGATTTAGTGGTTAAAAATGAGTTTAAAAGCACAGAGAAGGATGGCAGCCGAAATATTAAAATGTGGAGAAAATAGAGTTTTTTTCGATCCATATTTAATAGAGGAAATAAAAATGGCGATTACTCGTGAAGATATTCGTAGTTTAGTAAAAGACGGGATAATTAAGAAAAACTATAAGAAAGGCATATCAAAATTTAGGAAGAATTTACGTCATCAAAGAAAGAAAAGAGGTCTTGCCAGAGGTTTAGGTAAAAGAAAAGGGAAAAAAACAGCAAGAACTCCTAAGAAAAAAGCATGGATGAGGAGAGTTCGTGCACAAAGACGTGAATTAAAGAAGCTCAGAGATCGAAAACAAATATCCGTAGCAAATTACAGAAAATTGTATAAAAACGTAAAGGGTGGAATGTTCAATAGTGTCTCTCAATTGAATAGATATATAAAAGAAAAAGAACTATTAAAAAGAGGAAGATAGAAATGGCGAAAGGACCACGATATAGAAGACCATTACGAAGAAGAGTCGAAGGAAAAACAAATTATCATCGAAGGTTAAAGCTTTTAAAATCAAAATCTATAAGAGCCGTTATTAGGGCTTCAAATAACCATATTATTATTCAATTAATTGAATCAAAATCAGGTGGAGATAAAATATTGGTTTCTGCCTTTTCTAGAGAATTAATTAAGAATTTTGGATGGAAAGCAAACACGGGAAACATTCCTGCTGCATATTTAACAGGTTATCTAGCAGGATTACGCGCTAAAAAACAAAATATCACGCAAGCAATACTAGATTTAGGGATTTTTTACCATCACAATAGGGTTTTAGCAGCATTTAAAGGATTAATAGAAGCAGGAATAGATATTCCATATCGGGAGGAATTTTTTCCAGAAAATTTTGAAGATAGAATTAATGGTTCTCATATAGAGAATTATGCAAAATATTTGAAAAGTGAAGATCCTGAAAAGTATCAGCAAATATTCTCAGGATATTTAAAAAAGAAGAAGATAGACCCCTTAAAAATGGGACAACTATTTTCAACTACATTAAAAACTATTGAAAATAATGCTTAAAAAAGATGAGCTTAAATGAGTCGAAGTAGAAATATGGAAGAAACTTGGGTTCCAAGGACAAAACTTGGTGAATTAGTGCAACAAGGATTAATCACTTTAGATAAGATATTCGCTAACAATTTAGTTGTTAAAGAAAAAGAAATCATTGATGTACTTTTGCCACAACTTAAAGAAGATGTAGTAACCATAAAAATGGTTCAACAAATGACTGCAAGCGGTCAGAGATCGAAATTCAAGGCGGTAGTTCTTGTTGGGGCAGATGGTTTCATCGGAGTTGGATCCGCAAAAAGTCGAGAAGTTGGACCTGCCATAAGAAAAGCAATTGATAGAGCAAAACTATCTGTTATTCCAGTTTTAAGAGGATGTGGTAGTGGAGAATGTGGATGTGGTCATACACATAGTATTCCGTTTAAAGTTGAAGGTAAATGTGGATCAGTTAGGATTCGCCTTATTCCCGCACCAGCAGGAGTAGGCTTAGCTTGCGCGGATAAAGTAAAGCAAGTATTAAAATTAGCAGGAATAGAAGATATTTGGAGTAAAACCTTTGGAGACACAAGAACTAGTGAGAATTTAGTTAAAGCGACAGTTAATGCTCTAAAAAATGCACATAAATATAATTTCAACTTATAAAAAATGAGTGGTGTATATGATGGCAGAAAATGAAATTATTATGAAAAAAAAATCAAAAGTAAAAGAAATTAAGCCTCCTGTTTTATACTTTGCAATTCGGATTAGAGGTTCGCCTGGAATGAACAGGAAAATTCTTGATACAATTAAAATGCTCAGAATGCATAAAGTAAATCATGGTGTTCTAATCTGGGGTAAAGAAAGTTATATTGGAATGCTTAAAAAATGTAAAGATTATATTGCTTATGGAGAAATTGATGAGAAAACACTAATTAGACTCCTTCGAGTTAGAGGTAGAGTTGAGGGGAATAAACCACTCACAGATGAACAAGTTAAAAATTTAACTAAATATAATGATATTAAAACTCTTGCTAAAGCATTAATTAAAGGAGAAGTTCAATATAGATCAAAGGATATCTCCAAAATTAAACCCGTATTTAGATTACATCCTCCTAAAAAAGGTCATTTAGGAAACATTAAAAAACATTTCAAAGAAGGGGGAACTCTGGGATATGTTGAAAATTATATTAATGAACTTATCCATAAAATGCTCTAAACAGAAAGGTGAACGTAGATTATGAGAAAATTTAAAAGTAAAAAACAAAAGAAAAGAGGAACCCGAACAATTGGATATGGAAAGGTCGGACAGCATCGGAAAACAGGGCAAAGAGCTGGGAGAGGAAAAACAACTCAGTTAAAGAAGAGTATGAAATCCTACTACTTAAAGCAGATGCGTTTAGGTTTTCCAGATCCTGATTGGATTTTAGGGAAAAAAGGTTTCAATAGACCTCAAGATATGAATAGAATTTATCACGTTAATACTATTAATGTTAAAGATTTAGATTTAAAACTTGAAAATTTAACTCAAAAAAATAA
>CAYUTF010000081.1:0-14988 GCA_964447495.1 uncultured archaeon | reverse complement strand
ATCAAAGATTCAATGTTAAAACCAGAATCAGAAAAATTAATCCAAATTCTCTTTCCAAAAAAACCTTCTATTCCTGATACCTATTACTAAATTCCTTGATAATTGGTTGTAGTTAATTCAGCATAAAGAAAAAACTGGAAAAGATTTTCTTTTTGAAAATATAGACCATTAGATACTATTATATAATCAAACAAAAGAGAATTTTTTGTCTATTATATTCTCTTGTTTCAATAATTATCACCAGTTAATACTTCGCTATTGTTTAAAAAAATATATTATCGCCAATATTATGATAATTACAACAATAAAAAAAATAATAGAAATGTTTTGTGTTTTTTTGGTTAATTTAAACCTCTGTTCTTTTTTGGGAATCATCGATACTGGATTAGAATAAGAATAATCATAATGCCTGTATTTAGATGTATGAAAATATCCCCCGGGATCTGATGATATATAAATTGAAGAATCATCTTTTTTTTCGAAGATAAAACCTTTTGAAAAAAAGTTCACTCCGATTGTTTTTTGGTAAGAACTTGCTTCATTTAACTCCTTTTGAAATAGCTCCCATTCTTTATCGGTAAATGGTTTGCCATTTTTCAATTTCAATTGATAGTTAACCCATTCTTCATCGGTGATATTCTTAGGCTTCTCCATTTTTTCTCTCCCTTCTCTGATTTGAATTGCTATACATCTATTTAAGCTTTTCCTTTACTATTGAAATCAAAGGATATATTTTGTTATTAGTACGACTTTTTATTATGCTATGCCCTAAATATACCTTTTTTTTATTAAAAAAGCATCATACAAAATAAAAAAAAGAAAAAAAGAAAGGAAAGTAATAGATTTTAAATTCCAGTCATTTTGTAAAGTTGTCTCATGGCCATTGATAAAATATATAATTGTATTTGCCTAGATCCTCCCACAATCTCCTGGATTCTGGAAATGTTCATCAAATCGTGCATTAAGGTATTATCACAAAGCCCTGCTCCACCCATAAGATTAGCGCATTCATAACAGATTTCCTGTGCTAATGAAGTTATATGATATTTGAATTGGGAAGCGCTGGCAACCATAGCTTGGCTTATATTCTTCGGAAGTTCTTCACCAAACTTCTCGACCTTAGCATCGTAAGTCTCACAGAAACGTAACAATCCTAACGTCACATTTGTTAAGCGTCCCCAGAGATCTGTAAGGGTAAATCCAACACCTTGGAATTTTAAAACTTCTTGGTTAAACTGCTTACGATTGTTGACATAAATTGAAGCATGAGCTATAGCATTCCAACATTGTGAAGTAGCATCAAGAGCTATTCCTATTCGTTCAGGCACTAATCCCTCAAAGAGATGTTCGCGTCCTTTTCCTACTGGTCCTAATATATACTCTTTTGGAATCCGTAAATCGGTTAAATGCTCGTGACCTATCCATACGCGTGGCACCCAAGGTATGAATACTCGATTACATTTCCATCCATCCCAAGAGGTATCAATTAAAAACTGTGCCATCGTATTTCCATTATTTGGTTCAGCTGAAGCATATGCAACGACATAACCCGCTTTTGGTGCATTAGTACTAAAGATTTTCTCTCCATTGATGAGAAAGCCCCCATCATCTTGCGGGGTGCAGGTTGTTAATTGATGCACCGCATCAGAGCCACGCTCCGGTTCGGTAATGAGAATTGCCCCAGGAGTCTCTCCAGTCACGAAACTCTTTAATATCTCCAATCGAATTGGGATATTTTCATGATGAAAATAAACGGGGTTAATTGCAAGCACGGTCGCCCCACCACCCATAGAAAATTGTGGATCAAAAAAGCTTAATGCAAGACAGCGCATTAGCTCGATGGTCATCCCATAATCAGGAAATTGCATATCAATTTCGGTATAGGGATGTGCCCGTGAGATTAATCCTTCTTTGCCAAAATCAGGAATCCACTTATATAAATCTTCATCTGATTCATGAATGATCTCGTTTTTCTTTTCATAGCGTACGCAGAACTTTTGTGCTTGTTTGAGGAAATTAAAATGTTTTGGCTCAAGAACAGTCATTAAGTTAGTGTTGAGAAAGGCGTAACGATTCTTAAGACTCATTTTTTCAAGAATCTCAGGTTTAATGGCTCTATCCATATATTTAGTTTTTTGTTCAGACATTTTTTCTATTCTACCCTTTTATTTTTTTATTGGTATTTAAGAGAAATAGTATTAAGTGGAAAAATAATATGTAACTTTTTAATGTTTTTAAAATAAAATATCTAAATTTGGATGCATTAAGAAATAAAAAGTGAATTTTTAGCAATAATCATACAATGAGAGCACTAATTCTAATCAACTCGTTATTAATCTATATCTTCAAGTGTAGCTTTTTAGTCATATATTTTTTCGATCTCATTCGCATCAAAATTGAGAACTTTGAGACTTGTTTATTTTATATATATTAAAGTAGATTAGTTTTATTTTCTTTCCAACGGATTTGGGTATTAAAATTAATCGATTTCCACAAAAGTATATGAATTATTACCGATAATATTCAGCAGTTGACCTTTTTCTGTCTCAGAAAAAATTTCTAGAATTTATTAGGTCAATCTTTATTAACTGAGCTGACCGTTTTTCGTATTAATCTAATATTATAAAAAAATACAAGAGGTAATTATATGGAAATAGGACAAATAGCTATTTATAGCATAATCTCGATTGTTGCATTTATCATTTTTATTTGGATTGTAAGTGGGTTTAAAATTATAAAGGAATGGGAAAAAGCGCCGTTATTAAAATTTGGTCGATATAAAGGGTTAAAAGGGCCAGGTTTGATTTGGTATTTGAGAGGAATTTATACGGTACCTATGAAGATCTCAACCAGAGTTCTAACTTATACCTTTAGGAGTGAGCAATCCTTAACAAAAGATAATGTAAGTATAAGTGTAGATGCAATAATATATTATAAAGTTGTAGACCCAGAAAAAGCATTATTACAAGTTGAAGAATACTTAGTAGCAACGAATTGGGCAGCTCAATCAACATTGAGAGAAGTTATGGGCAAAGTGGAATTAAATGAATTACTAAGTGAACGGGATAAAATTGCTATACATTTACAAGAAATAATTGATTCTAAAACTGAATTATGGGGCATCAAAGTCACTAGTGTTGAGGTTCGAGATGTTACTCTACCTCAGAATTTAATTGATGTGATGGCTCGGCAAGCTGAAGCGGAGAGGGAGCGTCAAGCGCGTGTAACTCTAGCAACAGCTGAAGCGCAAGCATCATTCAAAATGGTAGAGGCTGCCGATGAATATTTAAAAAATGAGAGAGCAATGGAATTACGATGGATGAACCTTCTCTATGAAGCAGCAGTAACGGGTAAAAGCACAATTATTATGGTACCAGCAAATCTTCCCGTAGCAGGTTTTACAGATGTGTTAACAGTAAAAGGTATCCAAAAACTAGTTGATGAGACTAAAAGCGAAAATAAGTGAGATTTAAATTAATTTAATTTTTTTAAAATTTTATTAAAAAAAAAAGAAAATAAAAAAGGATTATACTCCCATATTAAATAGATATGGGAGTATTCGTGCAATCAAAACAACAAATTCATCAAGTAATAAGTCAATGGAGGCTTTTTTGTAGAAATCCTATAAGAAGAGCACTAATTTTCATAAAACCGTTATTAACCTGTTTCTATAACAACATTTCTTTAGTCATCTGATACATCAATATAGAGACTAAAAAAGAGTATAATAGCCATAAATTACGTTATTAGTTTTTTCAGTCTGTTCGAGAATTTTTTGGATATAATTAAAGCGGATTCGAAGGGACATTTACTTTTAAATTGAATTACGGTAATGAAGTTATCTATTCCAACGAGAGAAAGGATGCCGTATTCTTCAAGAGAGATTAATTCATGGATTCGAGAATTTCCAATGATGAATCTACTTTCCAAAAGCCGTATTATCTCTGATAGCACGTTCGCATCGAGGTATGACAAGATAACTCTTCCTGTTTGAGTTAATAGCGCTGAAGAAATGACAAAAGTAGAAAAAGTATGTAATTCTTGAAATACTTCTATTAATTCATTTTGAATTTCTTCAGATACAAGTTGTTTACTTTTTTCCATGATATCGTCAATTTTACTCCCAAAATTCTGATACATTGAAATCTCCCCATCAAAGTTCTCAGTTAGTAAATGGAGGTCAAATTGACTTAAAAATTGGCTTTTAATTTCCCGTAATTGATTCCGTAACTCAACTAAATTATCTGTTCGGTCGCTGAATAGTGCGAACATTAATTCACTCGAATTTGCTTTTTCAATTTCGAAGATAAATCTAAATGGGCCAACTTCTATTTCTGATAATTCTTTTGTCTTTAGTGTCTGTTTAACAAAAGAAAAGATTGCGCTAAGGAAACTACTTGTGAGTTTAATATTAAATATATCTTCATATGTCTTGTAAAAAATCAATTCTCCGGTTGATTTCATTATGAAGATATTTTTAATCATTACAATTCAGTTTAATTTTTTCTATGGCTTCATCTAAACTATACTTGTCTAATGATATTTCATGTTTAAAAATTCTTTTATTACGAAGCTTTTAAATTCGGGGGTAACGGAAAATAGAAACACAAAAAGATTTTCATAAACCTTTATTAGTTTTTTGAAGCTTTCCAATTATAGGGAAGCTGATAAACCAAAATTAACGAAAATGTTATTAATGTCGCTTAAGAATAAAAATTTGAAAAATTAGTTAAAAGCCATCGAATTTGGCCCACTCATCCTCGTCATCTTCCTCTTCATCATCATTATATTCCTCATATTTATCAGCTTTAGAAGTTTCTTGAGATTCTTCTTCAAGGTCTTCCAATTCATCATCAAACGATATTGCTTTTTCCAAATCGGTGATAATAGAATCCGCAGTGACTTTGATTTCGGGAATTTCCTCCTTGGTGGGTTCCTTCTTCTCTACAAGCTTTAAATAATCTCCATGAATTTTAATAGTTATTGGAGTTTCCTCCTGTAATAGTCGTACAACAACTTCTTCACTACTTGAGGTATCATGCGGCATGCGCATAACCACCGCTCTAGCACCTTCAAATACACCGCTTATAATTTCAACGGTATCTCCCTCTTCTAAATATTCGGTGACACTTCGTGGGAGTAATACGTGCTTCAATTCTGTCAATCGTATATTTTGAACAATCCTTCCTTTAATATGTTGAATACCTTGAACAGCAATCTGCACATCGCGTTTCTGAGGTGCTTCAAAAAATATATAGCCCGGAAGTAGAGGAGAAACAAGCATAGCTCTAATATCGGGAATAACATCTAATATTTTGAAGCGATAGAAAATCTGTTTCAAGATATTGCTTTCTTGGTTGATGGTTGTCCTTACAGCAAATAGAGTTGTTAAATCCTCAACATCTTCAATATCTTCAGAGGTCTCTAAATCATGCTCTTTTACTACGTTTTTTATTTCATCGTCTTGATCGACCATTTTTTTCTCACATTTTCCTTATTTGAATTCTCCTTAATTTAAAGAATTAAAAATTTCTAGGATAAGAAGTCTAAGATATTAAAGAAAACTTAAATTAAAAAATTTATCGTTTTCATATAAAGTAAGTAAAAAACATCTTAGTAAAGGAATTCTAATAAATATAATAAATCTTTTAGAAAGGTTATAGAGGAATGTTATTAATATCTAAAATCTCAGGAACTTTATTATTTCTTTCTAACCAAGATATTTCCGCGCGAGTATAACGCCAAGTAATTTCACACTTTCCCAGTTTATCAGTGGTTTCCGTTTCAAATTCCCACGGATTTATTACAATTAAATCTCCTTTTCGAATCCATACACGTTTTTTGATCTTCCCTCGAATTCTACCGATTCTATGTTTGCCATCTTCACAAAATACCCCCATACGATCATTTCCATAAATTTCTACCACTCTTGCGAACATTTCTCCTAAACTTCTTTTGGGATATTTCACTCGAGTAATTACCGGCTCTTCTTGTGGTCCTTTTCCTTTCTTCCTTTGAACTGTCTTTTTTTTTGCCATGATTAGTTTGTATAATTTATTCTTAAAAATAAATATTATTCAATTTTGTCTTCCGGTTTAAAATCTCCTTTAATAAAGATGATTTTTACATAATCCTCTGAAGTATTTTTGATATTATGCATCTCTTTAGGTTCTACCAGAAACACACTTCCTTGGGGAGCATCATATTCTTTATTATCGATAATCATTACACCTTTACCTTCAACAAAATAAAAAGTTTCATCAATTTCATTGTGACCATGGGGTTTTTTAGCCAAAAATTCCCCTGGTTTGAGCAAAATTACACCCCAATCAATGCTTGGTCCCCGCATTAAATATTTGACTCCAGTCTCACCATTTCGAAATTCAAAATCATTTTCATTTACAATTTTTATGATAGTACACCAGAATGTATCTTCTCTAATTATTGATAAAATAGTTCTATATACTTTTTAACTATAACGCATTTAGGAGAATGGTTCTTAAAGAGGTCCTATCCGTATCTCTTGGATTATTTTGCAAAGAGCTGCCACTTGTATCTTGAACAATATTCTCAAGATCACTCTCTTTTATCCCAATCTCATTCAAATGCATGGGAATTTCAATATAGTTTAAAATATCACGCAATTTTGCAATAACCCATCTTGCTTTGCCCAGATTGTCTTTAGGGATTTGCTTAGGGCAATTTCCATAACCAGGTAGTACATTTTGCGTGTAAAAAGTATCTGCTATCCATGCATATTTTTTTACAGCGGATTTAACCTCTAAATTATATTCCATTACATATGGTAGAAGTGTACCACATATCAAACCATGGGCGATGTCATGTTTTATTCCTATTGGGTGGGCAAATCCATGAACAGCACCTAATTTGCCATTAGAAAATGAAAGAGCATCAAATAAACTTCCAAGCATCATTTTTTCCCTTATATCAATGTCTTTTAAATTATCAACGACTTTTGGTAAATTCTCTCCTAATAATTTTATTGCCTCTTTTGCAAAGAAATCAGAAATAAAATTAGCACTTTTTGATACAAAAGATTCGATAGCTTGAACTAAAGCATCGGCACCCGAATATGCTGTATATTTTTTGGGGAGTGTTAATGTGATTTCTGGGTCTAAAAGTGCGGTGTTTGCCCACAAACCTCTTATACTTTTTTTAATCCCTAATTTCTCATCCTTAATAACCGCATTATTTGTGAGTTCTGAACCGGTTCCTGAGGTAGTTGGTACTAAAATAAATGGAAGAGGCGGTTTGATAAACTGTTTTCCCGCATGGTACTCTTCCACTATACCACCATTAGTTGCCAATCCTGCTATTGCCTTAGCAGTGTCCATTACACTTCCACCACCAATTCCAATAACTAAGTGACATTGATTTTCTAAAACAAGGTTTTTTCCTTTATTTATGAGCGTGGTTGCTGGCTCTTTAACAACTTCACTATATAAATGAAGAATAATCCTTTCTTTTGCAAATACATTTTCGATTTTCGCTAAATACCCACTTTTTTTTAATGATTCTTTGCCTGAAACTAAAAAGACATTGAATTTCTTTAAGTTCCTATGCTTTAGAATTGATGTAGTTTCTTGTCCTAGATCTTTTATTTTTCCCCTTCCAAAAATAATTTTTGGACTTATAAAGTTAAAATCAATCCTTATATCTTCCATTATAATTACCCATGTAGTTTTTTAACATGTTTTATAATCTCTCTTGCGATTATTTCAAAAGTTTTCTCCACATTTTCTCCCGTTTTACTAGAGATTCGCAGGTAGTCAAAAAAATCGAACTCGTTTTTCAAGGACGAGATATACTCATCGTCTATTGCAATCATTTCCTCTAAATCAGCTTTTGAACCAACTAATAGAATTGGTAATTCAGGATCTTCTGAACGGCAAATATTTACCCATCCTTCTATAGTGTTTAAAGTTAATGGACGGGTTAAATCAAAAAGCAATAAGGCACCTTTAGCCCCCTTTGTATAATTATTTAAAAGAAAACGAAAGCGCTCTTGACCTCCGAAATCCCAAATCTGAAGGAGAATTGAGTCATTATCAACTTTTAACTCCTTTAGAAAAAACTCTACCCCAATTGTCATGCGCGTATTAGCATCAAAATGACCCTCTATATATCTATGCAGCAGAGTCGTCTTTCCAACACCTCCCTCTCCAGTAATAATGGTTTTCAATACTTTTGATCTTGACATTTTTCCATTCAGAGTCAGATTTTAATTCTATTTTTTACACTAATGCAGGTTGTCTAACTATCTTTCCTAAGCAATTAGAAATGACAAAATAATTATAATAATTGAAATTTCGAAGAATAATAAATTTTTTTACGGCCTCTCAATTGATATAAATTTTTTTTGTCTAACATAAATAATATTTATTTTGTTTTGTTTTGCTCTCTTCTTTAATTCACTATCATTGGTTGCTAAATATACCATTTTGCCATTTATCTTTAATTCTCTACAATTTCTTAATAAAAAATCATCAGATGTCTCATTTTTAGTTTTAATTACAGGATTATATAAGATATCATAATCAGCTTCATTCTTTTCCAAATATAATAAGCCTGAATTGAATAATTTAGAAAATTTATTAGCTTTATATTCTCGTTCTTCTTTAGCTTTTAGCTCATCTATTACTTGCTTGAAAATAATAAAGGTTATTTTTCCGGGAAGCTTCTGCTTTATTTCATTTAAAAAGTCTATCTTAAATTGAAAAGGTAATAAAATGAAATTAGCATCGATAACAACTATATTATCATTCATTAATAAATAATAACATCTTTACCTTCAATAACTTTGCCGTTCTAATATCCTTGAAGTCAAGATATCAAATGCTTTTGCCACATTTTCTCCTGACTTACTTGAGATGCGTAGATAATCTATCAATTTAAATTCATCTTTAAAAGCTAAAGCGTAATTATCATCTATCATAATCTCTTCTGCTAAATCATTTTTTGTTCCTAAAAATAGAATCGGCAAGTCAGGATCACCTTTTCGTACAATATTTATCCATTGCTCTAAGTTTTCTAAGGTAATTGGGCGTGTTAAATCAAACATCAATAGTGCTCCTTTAGCTCCCAATACATAACTCTCTAATAAAAAGCGAAATCGCTCTTGTCCACCAAAATCCCATAACTGTAATGTACAATGCTTATCATCGAGCTCTAACTCTTTTAGAAAAAACTCTACACCTATTGTCATGCGTGTGTCCGCTGAGAAACGGCCTTCCACAAATCGATGGAGGAGCGTAGTTTTTCCAACACCACCTTCACCTGCTGTAAGAATCTTAAGGATGAATTTTTTAGTCATTGTGATGAACTTTGCGAGTTTAAGTTTTAAAACTTAATTAAATTACTTAATAAATATTTGATATAAGTTTTCATTTTTTATTGTTTGGTTTTACGAAAATTTAAATTTAAAATATCGCGAAATTTTTAATTAAAGGCAATCAGAAAAATCAATCTTATTTGTAACGTGCTCTCAAATAATTAGTATAGTCATCAATTATCAATGACTATTTATGCCAAATTGTATTATAAGTAATATTAAATAAATGAATGTACTAAGGTAAGATATATGAAAAAGAAACAACCAACTGAAGAACTTTTAAAGAAGCTAGATGTAGAATCATGGGGTATATGGGAAAAGGAGAAAAGTGAATTCCCTTGGTCTTATGATGAAACTGAAACTTGCTATATATTAGAAGGGGACGTGGTGGTCACTGATTCCTCTACGGGTGAAAAACTAGAGTTTAAAAAAGGAGATTTAGTGCAATTTCCAAAAGGATTAAATTGCGAATGGAAAGTAAAAAAACCAGTAAGAAAATATTATAAATTCGGAGATTTAAGCATTTAATATTCCCAAAATCTTTTTTTTTCTTTGCTTCTAAAAATTAAACAAATTAAAAAAAAATGCTAAAAATACCATAATCTTATATAGGCTTATCTCTAAAATAATATTGCATTAATTTTTCATAAAAATAATGTGCGATAATTTCAAATTAACTCATCCAGACAGTTTTAACATCTTATAAGGTTTGGAAAAGTCAATGACGATAATAGACGATAGATCGATTCTCTCCCATGGAATTTTAAAAATTATTTTTGACAGCTTTCCTAATCCTGCCTATGTTTGGCAGAAAATAGAAGATGATTTTATTTTAATTGATTATAATGCTGCTGCTGAAAAAGAACAAAACATTGATATAAAAAACTTATTAAACACCCCAGCTTCAGAGTTCTTTAAAGAAACCCCCCTTATTCTACAAAAAATGAATGAATGTATGCTACAGAAGCAAGGAGAAATCAAAGAGATCAAATATGCTCCACAAGCTAATGATAAATTAAACTATCTTTCAATCAATTTCTTTTTAGTTCCAGATGATCTTATCATTATTTACATTAATGATATTAGTAAGCAGAAATTAATCGAATTGGATTTGAAGCAATCAGAAGAAAAATACAAACACCTTTTTGAACAGGCTCCTTTTCCAATTGTATTATTAGATCAAAATGGAAGCATAATAGACTGTAATCAGGCTACTGTAAAAATTTTTGGATATAGCAAAGAAGATTTAATTCATAAAAATTATCTCAAATTATCAGCATATCCCTTGAAATATCTCCCTCTTTTAAAAGAAAGGTTACAGAATACATGGAATGGAATCATAGTTAAACCTACTGAATTTAAAATATATAAAAAAGATGGCAGTATCATATGGATTACATCGCTATTATCTATTGTAAAACTAAGGGATGTAAAGATATTACAAGCAATTCTATTGGATCTTTCCGAAATTAAGCAAGCCAATCAATTGATAGAGCATAAACTAGAAATAGAAAAATTAATATCCTCTGTCTCTTCAAGGTTTATCAGTAATATCGATATAGATGATGCGATCGATTATTCATTAATCGAAATGGGAAAATTAATTGGTGCTTCCAACGCATATCTATTACTCAATAATGAAGACAAAACAGTAGAATTTTATTCGCAAGTTTCTTGCTCTGAAACGACCAAGCATAATAAAATAAATTTGGTAAACTCAAATGTCGATGATTTTCCTTGGATTCAAAAAGAGTATGAAAAAAAAGGATATGTGTATATAAAAAATGTTTCAGATCTTCCAGAAAAGGAAATACACACAAAAGCAGAATTGCAGAAATTAAATATTGAATCATTAGTACTTTTTCCAATTAAAATAAATGAAAAATTACTCGGATTTATTGGATTCGACGATCTTGAAGGATCAACGCGCTGGAGAAGGGATGATTTCACTTTGCTAAAAACTTCATCTGAAATTATTGGAAATGCTTTACAAAGAAAATGGTCAGAGGAAACCTTGAAAAATACAAATCAATTACTCACCGCTATTCTCTGCTCATTGACTGAATCCATAATCTTGATTGACAAGGAATTCAATATTATTTGGGTAAATAATGAAACGCAGAATTTATTTAATTCTCAATTTGAGGATAAGAAATGTTATGAATTCTTATTGAATTCAAATAAACCCTGCAAGCACTGTATCGCGAAAAAATGTTTTACGGATGGAAAAATTCATGAATATGAATATATCTTTCAGGGAAAAAAAGATTTGAAAATTAAGTGTTGGTGCACCACAAATATCGCATCAAAAAATAAGAACGGTGAGATTGAACTTGTTTTGATCATATTAAGAGAAATTGCGAATATAAATAAAATCACACAATCATGATCAAATCACTTAAATCGTTGTTCATTACGATAAGTTTTAACTGAAACTTCTCTATCTTTAAGTTTGTTGAATTTTATTAAAATATCCGAAATTGCTTTGACTTCCGCTCTCGTTTTTATTCCATATTCTTGCAGATTTTCTAAAATTTCTTTTTCTCCAAAACCACTATTATATAATTCCATAAACTTCTCTACACTTTCCCGATTATAAAATATGTATTGCTTGTTAAGATAAATAATGACCCAGTTCTTTTTCTCTTGGTTTTGGAAGAGATCAAATAATTTTTCTTGTATTAATTTAAGAGGTTTATTAAATTTTTTTGCGAGAGCTTTATCTTCTAAGGAATGGAATTTCTTTATATATCTATTAAATTTATTGGAAAAGAATAAGTTTGGGATAAATGAAACTAAATATATAACTAACGTAATGATTATCATCCAAATTGCAATTTCTGGATTGAATAGAAAGATTATCACAATTAGTAATATTAATAACAGAAACCATTTTCGACCAATTGATTTTAGAATTAAGATGAACTTATCGAACATAAGATCAAATTAGAATTATATTTTAAAAACGTTTTTCTTTGAAAAATTGTAATGAAATATGTGATCATCTTTAACCACATATATAGAAAGCGATTCCGGGTTCGGGATGGGACCGGGTATATCCTGGATCACCATGACCGTAGCCAAAGCTACAGTTTGCAAGTTCCCATAGATCGCAACTACAGTACTGAATGCAACGCGAAACAGTTTAACTTCCGGCGCTTTTCGAGATAAATATAGTGGTTAAGATTATCACATGAGACCATTCAATAAGGATCAATATTTTCATTAGAAATGTTTCCTTATTCGGTCTAAAGTATTTAGAGATAGTGTAGCTTATTAATTAAATTTTATCAAAATTGAATTGACTCAATTAAAATTTCATTTTTAAAAACATTGGAATTAAAAATGAGGCTCCTTTTGCACGCTATAATAATAAAAATTAAGTTAATTGACTTACATTTTGAGATCTGGAGGAATTCTTTGATTTATATTATTGTATTCGTTTAGTTTAAAAATAGTATAGAAAATTGAGATACACACAATACCGACGATCATGAAAACTGAGATTATCGTTATATAATATATAATTGGGGTCTCTATTAGAAATTTAAACGATTCTTCATAATAAATTTTAGTTTTATTCGTATAATCTCTAACAATAAAGGCATAAGAATAATCTCCCGGGTCCATCTTATTAAATGTAATATTAAATTCCTGAAGATTCTCATCGAAGTTATTCCCAACTCTATATACGTAGTATTCTTCAAAGTTATTTTTCGTTAATATAATAAATACACTTTCTATTCCTGAATGATTATCTTGACTAACTAAGCTAAAGTAAAGGTGGTCATCAACAGATAAATCATGAGGTATACTTTCAAATGTAATCAACTTAGGTAAATCTACATCTTCCTTAGTAGTAAAATTATAAGTAGTGGGTATTAAATTGTGCCCCGTGATGGTCACATTATAGAACTCATTATTTTGGAGGGGCAGTCTAAATTTAACGTCTCCATTAATATCAGCATAAACCGTCCGATATTTCCCATCTGAACTTCTTAGATGTACTCGTGCATAGGGAACAGTTCTGTCTAAATTATCTTTAACATTGAAAGAAAGCAGTTGACCTTCATATATATCTCCTTGAAAGAAATTAGGAACAGAAGTGGGAATATCGGTATATATGTCAATTTCAGGATCGCCTAATAGATTATAGGCTAGAATATTTTTTCTTTGCCATTCTAATACCATTGAGGTATCTCCCCTCAGAAAATAGTCGCTGTTCATGTAGCTTACTTTAGAATCGAACAGTGCTCTTCCTTGTTGGAACTTTTTTTCCCCGAAGAATTCTTTGAAAAATAGTTTCGCATTTCCCCGATTTAATTTTTCTAAATTTATATCATCCGGTAAATACCAGTTAACGCGTATTCCTCCAATATATCCAATAGCTCCTGCATGTGGTCGATTAATAAGATTCTCTCCAATATTATTATCTCCTACACTATAATCAAGATCATAAGGAGCTGTTGTACAAGCATCTGCGTATACCAAAGATGGTTTGTTTAAGTTACTGCTACTGCTAGCATCAGTGTTAGAATAATAATTAGATCCACTTTCATCACTAAATACTCCTGGATCACCATGTCCGGCAAAGAATACTACTGAATTTCCTTCACCAAATGCATCTCCATTAAAAGCTCCCTCAAAATTTACATTATTAAGAGCTGCCTGTTGGTTTGGCGGAGGAGGTATAGCTGGAGTAAAACTAGAAGTAGTTTTTATCAGATTAGTAAAATTCATATTTAGATATGTATAATGTTGCCAAATATATTCAGTAAGTCGTGCTTCATCTTCTGCGGGATAATATAATGAGATACCTCCTGCTAATAACATTTTATTCATCCAATCTCCAACTTCTGGATTCATTTCATATTTTAGTGATTTATTAACCATATTTGAAAGTTCTACAGCATTATCCGCTGGCAATCGACCAACATATACATCTGGAATCCAAGAAATTTCATCTTTCCCATTTGCATTGTTTTTAGGATTTTCACCCCAATTTCCATCTCCATCTTCATTCCAATTACCATCTAATTCAGCATAATAAAAATCTGTAGGTTTATAATAATCATCCAAATTGGAATATTCTGATTCAGGAGGTGAAACCAATAATACATCAGGATTAAGAACATAACGAATTGGGATTACATCATCTTCAGCATCACCTGCTAATAGAACCCATCGGATATTATCACTAGCATAATATGACTTAATCATGTTTCTAATTTTCTCAGCATCATCTATTCCAGGATATAACGTATAATTAGAGAGTATAACCGTTTTTACCCCCTTATAATTTTTCCATTCGGCAAGGGGTTTTAATTCATCAACGAATTCACTTTGATTCGGTGAAATTATCAACATTTCAATTTTGGGATTATACCAAGTATCATTTAGAGTAGCATAATCAATTTGAGGCAAATCTGTTAACTCAATATTAGCAATTTTATCTGATAATTCCAAGCTATTTAGTTCAATCATATGATTGTTATTATATTCCTTTGAAATTGAAATTAAACCGAAGAGAGGAGTTATTATAAAAAATAAAATAATCAAATATCTTGTTAACACTAAATTACTTCTACGCATTAAGAATCAATAAATTAAAAAAATTGTTCGTTTATAATTATTGT
>CAYUTF010000080.1:7254-15220 GCA_964447495.1 uncultured archaeon | reverse complement strand
ACAAGTATTGTGAAAATCCAGGTAAGGATACTAACGGTAAATGGTTGAAATATGAAGTAAAATATTCAGGGAAGAAAGGACCCTTTTTTGATGCTAGTGAATATCGTATTGATAGAGTTTATATATGTGGAATGATAATGTGATAGATTATGAAGTTTTAAACAAAAAAGAATAATTATGAAAAAAATAATAGCATTTATTGTAGGGTTAATAATTTTATCATTGATTGTTGTTATATTTATATTTTTTATAAGTAAAGCAAATATTAGTGTTGAATGTTCAATGAATGGGTTTGGAGATGGAACATGTAATTTTACAAATACTGGAACATCGAGTGGTACTATATGTGGTACTGTAGAAGTTATGCGTGATACAAAAATACTTGAATCTTCAAAATTTTGTAGCGGAGAAATTAAAGTTAGAAGTACAAATCAATTAGAGTTTATTGTTTCTGGAGTGCATGATTTATGCGGTCATCCATGGGTTAACAATTGTGATATGTCTTTTTATAAAGATGATACTAAAAAAATAGTAAGATATATTAAAGCATTTAAGAATAAATACGGTGAGTTTTATGAAGGATTAATGGTTGGAGATGAAGATACTGCTATTTTACGTAATTTATTAAAAAAAGAAGAAAAAGATTTAATGTTATTTAATATTGAAAATGATATGCAAAAAGATAATAGAAGGATAAAAAAAATAATAATACAGCGTTTAAAAGAGACAATAATAGAGCAAGAATATAATAAATATTCAGGTGAATCCAAGTGAACTAATCAGAAAATAATTGTGTATTTGTGGTGTAAATAAGATATAGTTGTGAATAAAGTTGTGAATAAGTGTCGAGTGGTCAGAGTATAGAATCATGGCGACTGGTGCTGTATTATTGAATAAATTGTACACTACGTTTTATTTTTTCTAGATATAAGTAATTTTGCGAACTCGAGTTCGCTATAATATTTTGTTGAAATATTAAAAAAACAGTTGACAAAAATTTGTCAATCTATATTACACTAGAACAAGGAGAGGATATATATAGAATATATATGTTCTAGATAGGTGGGAGATTGACATGGTTAATGAGTTAAAAGATAAGAAAATAAGTATTTTAGATGAGATAAGTTCTTTTTTAGACATATTGAAAGAGAATGTTTCTGCGGATGTTTGTGAGTATATTAATGGTCGTTTGATGAAGTTAAAGGCTGAATTAGACAATGTTGAATTTCTTTTGAAAGAGGCATGTGTTACAAATAATTACAGTGTAGCAAGAAAAAGTTCAGGTTTTGTTTATCTAAATGTTTATGGTTGATTTTTGTTGACAAACAGATTTTAAGCGATAGAATAGGAATATAGATACTCAGCAAGATGCTGATGAAAGGAGAAATAAAAATGATTTTGAAATGCAATTGTAATTGTAAAAATGATTATCAGGATGAGCGATATGGTACAGGGAATAGAGTGCATAATCCTATAAAGGTTTCAGGTACTCAGTCGCCACAATATAGATGTACAGTATGCCTTTCAATAAGAGGCAAGACTGGAGAACCCAAGAAGCCTGTCTAAGGATGGTTTGAAGAGAGAAAGACATAATTTAGATTGTAGATGCGGAGTAGACATGAGTAATGTTATTCGGTATTCGAAAAAGATAGAGTCGGACAAAAGAAAGGCAAAACAATTTTATGATTCATTGAATCATGAACAGATAGAGGAAGTAGGAGACACTATCATACTTGGCGGAAAGTTTGATTGGCTTGATTTTGATATGGATGAGCCATCTTCAGTTTTCAAAGGCGAATTTTTTAAATTGGTTGAAGAGTACTGTCAGTACGGAGAAAATTTTTAGGAGACAAGACTGGATAACCTAAGAAGCCTATTTAGGAAGTCTAAGGAGAGTTAGATATGAATCCATATATGGAAGAGTCAACAATTAAAGAGTTATGGTGTGATTATTGTTTGGAGACAACAGACCATGAATGGATTAATGGAAGATGGGTTTGTGTAAATAGTTTTAAACATGACGATATATGTGAAAAACGTAACAGAGAATATGTGTTGCAACTTGCTTATGATAGAGGATTAAGGGCGAATACTTTTGCTACTAACGATGAATTGTCTATTTTGGGATATGCAAGAGAATGGGATAGAGGCTTTAAAGAGAGAAAGACAGGAGTTAGATTATAGATGCGGAGTAGAGCAGTGGTAGCTCGCTGGTTTCATACGCCAGGTCAGTCAAGGGTTCGAATCCCTTCTCCGCAAAAATTTAGTTTAAGCCGATGTAACTTAATGGTAGAGTAACTGACCTGTAATCAGTTTGTTGGAGGTTCAAGTCCTTTCATCGGCTCTAGGAGGTATTGATTATTATCATGTTATTAGAACCTGGTTCAGTTGCTTTTGTGATAAGTAGTGATTATGTATATGGTGGTTATCCTGTAGTTGTTGTTGAAGAAGATACTAGTAGAGAAAATTGTTTTGTTGTAAGGAAAAAAATTGGTTCAATACGGTATAATCAAGTCGTTTCTAGAGATATTCTTAGAGGGTTATCTTCTGATGAGGTAGAGAAATATAAAGAAGATTTGGATTTTTTAAACATGTCGCTTCAAAAGGAGTGTGGATTGAAATAAATAGTAATAAATAGTCGCCATTAGCTCAACGGTTAGAGCGTTCGCCTTATAAGCGAGTGACCGAGGTTCAAATCCTTGATGGCGAACAGGAGGTCCCTTGGTAGCCTACCCCCAATACCTCACGGTCAATCATAATTTGGGTAGGCAATATGGGGCTGTGGTCTAACGGTTAGGATGCAAGATTGTCGATCTTGTCGGTGAGGGTTCGAATCCCTTCAGTCCCGCTAAGGAGATAAAATAAAATTACTAGAGATTATTATGATGATGGAATGAGAGATGGACGTGGTGATTCATGGCGGAATGGAAGTGAAGAATATCCAGAATCGGATGGTGATAGATATTCATACCGGACTGGGTATGAAGATGGTGAACGTTGTAGAAAATGGGAAGAAGAAGATTATTATTGATTGTCATGAAGATATACCACCCTGTTTAGGATATAAGATATTTTCTATAAATGGCGATGATTATGATTGTGAATATGGTGTTACTTGGGGATGTGAAGAGTGTTTGTGTAATTGGGATATAGGTGGTTGGAAAGATCCGAGAACGCCAGAAAAATATGATGAAGAAATATAAAGCGGGGACATTGGCAAGGGGAGAGGATGAAGAGGATTCAGGAATAGGAGGTGTATTATGAAACGTTGCTGGTAATAGGCAACAAAAGGGCGATTGAGTCAAATAGTTTATATCATGGTGATATAAACATATGAAATAAACAAAATAAAAGAACATAAAGACTGAAAAAACCGACAATGGTTTTGTTCAGTAAATCATAGTGTCGGTAAACAAGAACAAGTTGATTCAATCGTCATTTAGAATAATTCGTTTTTTGCGATTTATATAGTTGAAAAAAGAAAGGATGAAAAGATGAATGTAGACAAAGAAATTATTGAGAAAGTTGCCAGGAAAGCACATGATATGTGGAAATTTTTTACAGAGCTTGTGTCTGATGAAAAAGTTCCTGGTTGGGAGTTGGCAGAAGATTGGCAGAGAGAGTCAGCAATTAGCAATGTAAAGGCTGTTATAATGGGTACTGATTCTGATCCAAAGGCAGAACATGAAAGATGGTGCAAGGAAAAGGAAGAGGCTGGGTGGGCATATGGACCAGTAAAAGATGGAGTATTGAAGACTCATCCATGTTTGGTGGATTTTGATAAACTTCCAGCATGCAAGCAAGGATTGGATTCAATTCTTCATTGGACAATTAAGAGTGCTTTAGAACAGGAAGGTATTTCGCTTCCTTAAAAGGAGTGTGGATTGAAATGAGTAGCTGGGTTCCCTAGTGGCAAAGGGATTAGGTTTTGGCCCTAATGCGAAAGCTTCGTGAGTTCGAATCTCACCCCAGCTTCTGAGATGATAATGAAGAAAAAAAGGCATATTCCTGTTTTAGGTATTGATAAGTTATATGAAATGCATACTGGTTCGTTGTTGAGTCGTTTGCAGGCATTAAGAGAATGTAATGAGACAAGAAATGATGGTGATGATATAGTATTTGATAATGTAATTGTTTCTAAAGATGAAGAAAAGTGGAAAGTTGCATATAGACAGGTGAAAGAAGTTTTAGCAGGAAGAGAACATTATCAAAAGAAAACAAGACGGATGAGGTAGATTTAATGAATACTAAAAATGAAAATAGATCTGTTAGTTTTAAATTGGGTATTGGTATATTTTTTATGCCAATTATATTTGCATGGTGGACATTGCGTAATGGTCATTCAAAGAAAGCAAGAATTATATCTTTTGTTTGGATGATTGTTACAATTATAACTATGATTAGTGATAGTAATAAAAATAATAATCAAGTAATATCTGAAATAAATGATTCAAAATTGATTGAAACAGTTATTGATTCAGAGTCTAAATCAGATGTTAATGTTGAAAAAATACATAATCATAAGTTAGGAGAACAGTTTCAGATAGGAGGATTTTCTTATATTATTAATGATATTGAAGCTGTGAAATCAATTGGAAAAAGATTTTTAAAAGAAAAAGCAGGAGAAGATGCAATTTTCTTGGTGGTTAGTTATACAATTGAGAATATCGGTAAAGAAACTGAAACTGTGATGTCTGATGATCTTAAAATTGTTGATAATCAAGAACGAATTTTTAGACCATCTTCAAAAGGAAATACTGCGTTATCTATGGTTGATGAATCAAAAGATTATATTTTAAGTGAGATTCAACCTGGTATTAAGAAAAATATGTTAACTGTTTTTGAGATACCGATATCTGTGGCAAGGGAAGGGGTAAAACTTATTATTCCTGAAAAAGGATTGTTTGGTACAAAACAGGTAGAAATATTGCTTCCGAAAGTAAGCAATGATTGATTATAGATTTTTAATGGATGGTTGCCCGAGTGGAAAAGGGAGGAGACTTTTAATCTCCTGCGAAAGCTTCGAGGGTTCAAATCCCTCACCATCCTCAAATGGGGTTTGTAGGTGCTCTATTGAGTTTAATATCCCTATGCATAAAGTGGGACCCTGAGATGCAGAAAACCTACGTTTTTTATGGAGCGTTCGTCTAGCGGTTTAGGATCTTGGACTTTCAATCCAAAGACATTGGGTTCAACTCCCATACGCTCTAAATTTTTAAAATTTTGATTATGGTTTATAATAAAAAATCAAGAATAAGGTGTTTTTTAGAAGGGTTTGCTTGTGTGTTTGATTTATTTGGTGTGCTAGGTCCAGATGTTCCTGATTTGGGTGAAGACGGATTTGAAAAAGATATTAAAGCTATTGCTAGTGATTGGCAAGCTGTAGGTGATGATTTTAGGCGAGCAATGAAACATTATAGTTGAGGAGTTGTTGTTATGGTAGAAAGAAGAAATTTATCTGGTGTTTTTTTTAGGCAAAGGAATGAAGAAACAGGCGAATATGAAAACGTTTGTTTTGAAGAATTGAGAAAACAGGAAAAGAAACGTGTGTTGGAAACACACACACTAGAATGGAAAGATATGATGATAATGAGATTGTGTGATACATTGAATAAAATAGGTGATCAGTTTAATATAGCTAAAGAATAATTTTACTGAGCATGTTGTGTGGACAGACTAGGGCTTTCAATCCCAAAGTTGTGAGTTCGACTCTCACCATGCTCAAAAAGAAATATTGACATAGAATAATGAATGATTAGGATAGAGATATGAATTGGTTTACGTGAATATATAAGTGCTAGAAGTCCACCAAGATGGTCTTTCGTTGATGTTGTAAGTGTTGATTTACAAAAAAGGAGAAAGACCATGGACATTGAAGAACGTACGATACATTTAAAAATAAAGATAAAGTCACTTGCTGATGAAGCTAGGACGATAAGGAAAGAAGCGAACAAAACTAATGGAATGGTGAAGTGGAATTTGAATGAACATAGAACAAAAGTAGTAAGACCACATACAAGGCATAATTTGCTTGCTTATGGTATTCTTATTGGTACACCATATGAAATTATGGAGAAGAAGTGTCATGAATCACCTAAGTTTTCTGAGGTGTCAAAGATAGCAAAAAGATTTGGTGCTAAAGAAGAAACCATTTCTGAGTGGATAGAAAGGGCAAATTCTTATTTAGTTCCTGTTGGAAAAGTGGCATAATAGGTTTTGTCATGGGTCCTAGGTCACTATTAACTAATGATGCACTTGGTGGCCTAGGATTTTTAATTTTATGGAATATATTTACGAAAAAGATGGTATGGGTGGGGAAAAAAAGAGAAAAGCGGTTCGAAGAAATTGTGAAAATTGTGGGAAATCATTTTTAGTTGCTATTCGCTTTATTATTAAAGGTAAAGGAAATTATTGTTGTAAAGATTGTGCAAATGAGGCTCAACGAGAAAAGATATCTAATAGAGTTACTTTAATTTGTTCTAATTGTGGAGTGCATTTTGACCGTGTAAAAAGTAAATTGTATAATTCTAAATCTGGACTATATTTTTGTTCTAGACAATGTAAAGATATTGGTCAGCGTATTGATAGCGGATTATATGATGTTCATCCTTCACATTATGGAAATGGAGAAAGGAATTATCGTAAAATTGCTTTCAGAGTCTATAAAAAAATATGTGCATGTTGTGGTTATAAAGAAGATGTTAGGATATTAGAAGTTCATCATATTGATGGTAATCGTAAAAATAATGATATTTGTAATTTGATTATTATGTGTCCAAATTGTCATAGAAAAGTAACACTTGGATATTATAAATTGCTTGTTGAGGGATATGGAATTGAAAGAAGTAGTGAATTGGTTTGTAATTAGGATATTTAATGGTATTTTATAAGCGGATATAGCCAAAGGGATAAGGCGAGGGTTTCCTAAACCCTTAATTGAAGGTTCGAATCCTTCTATCCGTGCTACGAACTCGAGTTCGTTTTAATATGGAGATTTTTTGTTTAAGGTAATTGTTGCTGGAAGTAGGAATTTTTGTGATTATGAATTATTAAAATGTAAATTGATGTTTTTATTGAAAAATAAATTAAAAAATGATGTTGAAATTATTTCTGGAGGTGCTAAAGGAGCAGATTATCTAGGTGAACGATTTGCTAAAGAAAATGGATATAATTTAAGAATATTTAAGGCAAACTGGAATAAATATGGTAAAAAAGCTGGTCCCGTTAGAAATACAGAAATGGTTGAATATGCTGATGCACTTGTTGCGTTTTGGGATGGCAAGTCAAAGGGGACTGCTCATATAATTGATTTTGCAGATTTTAATTGTCTTGATATTCGTGTGATATATTTTGATGGAGAGCGCCACCTAAAACTTAATAATTAAGAATAGTTATATCACAAAAGTGGCGTTTTGAGCGCCACCTTAAATATGAGCGGGTATAGTCTAATGGAAAGGCACCTGGTTTCTACCCAGACGCGAAAGCTTGGGGGTTCGAATCCCTCTACCCGTGCTAATAATTTTTTTGAAAAAAGTGAGAAAAAAGTGATTAGGGTTATTGACAAACTATTTTTTTGGCGGTAGTATTCTAGTATCGGATGGCCAACAAGATGTTGGCAGAAAAAGGAGATACAAAATGTCTAGAAAAGAAATGGTTGAGATTTTGACAAAGAATGGTATTAAAGCTTCTCTTAAGGATAGTACTGTTCGTCTTGAGAAAAAGATAGAGAAATGTAAGATTCTTGATAGATATGCAGCTATTATGGAATCTTCTTCTGTTGAAAAAAGAAGGTTAGAAAAAGTAGGGAGAGACTTGAGGAGAGTTTCTGACAGAAGAGTAAGAAAAGTGTTCAAGAGGATTTCAAGACGTATTTCTAAGAGTGGAAGATCGTCTGTATCTCGATGGATGGAGGAAATTTTGTCTGCAACTTCTCCTTTTGATGCTGCAGTGAAATATGTTGAAAAAA
>CAYUTF010000080.1:0-7154 GCA_964447495.1 uncultured archaeon | reverse complement strand
AAAAAAGTTGTTGACAAACTATTTTTAGTGAGTTAGTATAGTAGATGTAAACAAAAGATGCCCAACAAGATGTTGGGAGGAGGAAACAATGAACAACATAGAGACTTTGGCAATGAGTAAGGCTGTAACGAAAAAAGTTGTTGATGCTTCAAGAAAGAATGTTACCGCAGGAAAATATCATGTCGATATGACAGTGAGAGTTAGGGGTGACCTATCTGTTGGAGAAGATACGGAAACTACCCCAACAGCTTCATTGTTGTCTGTTGATTTTCTCCTCTTGGCTTTTCACGCTGCTGGAATAACCAGGAAAGCAGCTATGAAGGCTATCGGTAATGTGGCTGATGGTTATCTTGTTAATTGGACGGGATCCAAGGAAGACAAAGAAAAGGCAAAAGAGGCACGTCAAGAGGCTCTTGATTCTTATGACCCAGATGGAAAGATGAAAGAACTTTTTTCACGGTTCAAGGATGACCTGCCGAAGGTACCGAAAAAAGGGTCTGTGAAGTTTAAGGGTGAAGTAGAGGAAATTTTTCAGGAAGCTCTTATTAAGGCTGTTGGGTAGGGAGGATATTATGAGTTGTTATATTTGTGACCCCCAAATGTTTTCTTACCTTGCTAGTGTAATTTTTGAACTTGGAAAAGGAGATATAACAAGAGCAGATGCTGTTAATATGGGACGTGTTTTATATCGTGAAAATTGTAGGTCTTATCTTAATAAATATCCTAATGACAAAGATTCAGTTAATATGGATTTTCCTATTGTGGAAGAAAATGATGTTGTATCTGTAGAACTGTATTATGATGAAATTTTTTCAGCTATTGAATGTTTAGAATATCAAAGTTGTGAGCATTCAGATTGGGAAAAATCTTTTTCAAAGAAAATTCTAGATTCGATTTTGAATTCATCAAGAGAATATCCAAAGAGAGGGTATGCATCATGGGGGGTACCTGATAGTTTTATTCCTAATGGATGTTGTGTTGTAGATATATAGGAGGTAATTTTGGGTTATATGGATGATATGAGGTCTTCTGTTCCAGATGGAGTTTCTGGAAATTGGGAAGTGAAAAAATTTATTGTTTCGGATGAAGATGCAAGATTTAGCGTATTGAGATCTTCCTTTAGTTTTTCGAGTAGAGGTAGAAGTGTTCCAGCGGGTAAATATACAGGATTATATGTCAATGGACATGTTATGATGTCTGATACCCCAGATGAACTTAGTGACCATTTTGGACCCTTTTCTATTGCTTCTGGGATATGTCTAGTGTCGGGTCTTGGGTTGGGTTGTGTTGTTGAGGGAATGCTTAAGAAGCGAGATAGCCAAGGGGAATTGGCAGTTGATAAAGTGATTGTTCTTGAGAAGAGTAGAGATGTTTTGAATCTTGTAGAATCTCATTTTGTAGACAGATATGGAGATAGAATTGAAGTTAGAAACGTAGATGCTCTCGAGTATAAGCCACCACGTGAAGAAAGGTACGATGTTGTGTGGCATGATATTTGGTTGCATCTATGTGAGGATAATTTAGAGGAAATGACTCTCCTGCACAGGAGATATGGGAGAAAGTGTGATTGGCAAGGTAGTTGGGGAAGAGAGATATTGAAAAGGAGAAGGCAGCAAAACAGAAGAAATGATAGAAGAGGATTCTTTTTTTAAAAAAAGTAGGTTTTAAGGATTGACAAATTTTTTTGAATGATGATAATGGAATCAGTTGTTGAGGAGAGGACTGCTAAGGTAGTTCAGAAAAATAGCTCATTAGGTAGAGCGGTAGATATAGGATCTATAGGTAACAGGTTCAATTCCTGTTTTTTCTTCCCACACTACTTTTACTACTATCTCTCCTCAATATTTTGTCGCTTCAAAAGAAGCGTGGATTGAAAAAAGATGACATCGAGGACTAAATAGACGGTTCAGCTAGTGGATTTTTAATCCGCAGGTCATAGGTTCGAATCCTATTTTGTGTACCATATTCGCACAAGTAGCTCAAAGGTAGAGCAGCGTTAGTTTTCGTTTATTGAAATATCTCGATGTTATTTTTATAAGTATACTGGGAACTGAATAGACAGTTCAGGATATAGAGCAATTGGTAGCTCATCGGCTTTGCACGCCGAAAGTCGTTGGTTCAAATCCAACTATCTTTCACGAACACTGTTTGTTAAAATATCCCAGTTTTTTTCACTTCTGATTCCGAGAACTATACAGACATTTCAGGCAAATATGCAAGTATGGTTGATAGTGTTTGTTAAACTGTCTCGGGTTTTTTTATTCTGGGACAATAATAACCAGGAGGTGTGTGATGAATAGCATTACACGGATAGATGATGTTTGGTCGATAGTTGGAGTTGAGCCTGCTAGGATAGCGGATGATGTTTGTGCTTTTTTGGATGTGAGTACTACATCTTTTGGTAGGGCGACACATTATAATAGTCGTGATAAGCAATTGCAGGCTGAAGCAGCGGTTCATGGTCGTCTTTTTGATATATCGAGAGATTTGTATCAAATTTTGTTGTCATTACCAGGAACTACAGACAGAGCAAGGCAGATAGGAATGTCTGCTTTGTTAGGAAGTAAACAGAATGGCAAAGAATGTCTTTTGACTGGTACTATGGAACGAAGGGTTCTTGAGAGTTTTGTTAAGAGTTTGCCTTCACAAAGGATGTTGAAATTATTTGATGCTTTCCGTGGATTCGGGAATGAGTTTGGAGCAAAAAAGTCAAATAATGCTCGAACAAGAAAACTTATTTTGAGGACTATTTTGAATAGTCCACGGTTAGAATTATGGACGATAAAATATCGTTCAAAATTGCAGAGAATTTTATCTCATGCATGGGGAAGAAGTCTCGGTTCTGCTATTGGTGCTGTAGCTGCTAAAAAGAGACGTAATGATAAAGAAAAATCTATGCTTAGAAAGCATGTTTTTAGTTATTTGGGTAGTAATGGTGGAAAAGTTGAAGTTGTAAATTTAAACCATGTTTTACAGTGTATTGCGTTTTTGTACGGGGAAAGAGATCGGATAAGTGATGACATGAAACTGTTGCAAAGTTTCATTAATGCAAAAACAAATATTTCTGATGGTTTGAAATTGCCGGCAGAGATAATTGAAGGAATAAGAAGCACTTATCATAAAAATGTTAGTGCATCAGAATTATTGAAGATGCGTGCCGATGTAGGAGGTATAAGAACTCGTTACGAGAAAAGGGTAGTGCAGAAAAGGGTGAAAGAAGCTGGTGGAAAAGTAGAGATGAATCCACTGGATTATGATGCAGTAGAACTTTATATCTATGCTTTTGAGGTTGGAGCAGATAGTGAAATACTTAAAGCATTAGATAAAAAAGCCAAAGATGCAGCAAATTTATTGCCTGTTAGTTATGATAAGCTTGCAATTATTGTAGATGCATCAAAATCCATGGAAGGGAGCAAAGAGCAACCAATGAGGCCATTGGCAACAACATTGTCGATTAGGGATATGTTGCAGAAATCAGCAATTGAGACAAGGACTTTGTATTGTGGTGGTTTAATCAAAGATACTTGTCCATCTGATATGGATATGCGTTCAGGATTTGATGCTGAGATGAGGATAGTAAAGCCAGCATATGAGACAGAATTGGCTCAATTATTGTTAGATGCTTTGGTTTATGAACCTGATGCAGTATATGTGATTAGTGATGGATATGAAAATTCTCCTGCTGGACGATTTGGAGATGTTCTTAGAAAGGCTCGAGAAATAGGCATAGATGTTCCTGTAATCCATTGTAATCCTGTATTTGCATCTGAGACGGGTTCGGTTAGGGCATTGTGTGAAGGGATAGAGAAGGTTACTACATTGCCTGTGAGAAGTCCTATGGCAATGGGGTCTGGTATTATTCGTGGATTAATAGAATCAGACCCGAGACGTGGATTGAACAGTATATTAAGGATTGCTTTGACTGGTGATTCTCCGTTGGCTGGATTGCTGACAGAGGGAGGTGTGTCATGAGTAGAAACATATCGATGGAAGACATCCTTTTTGGGATAGGTGCAGGAAGAGCACAATCAGTAGGAAATATGGAGGTTATTCCTTTGATTTCTGAAGATCGTGACGAGATAATTGATGAAAGTATGTATGGGACTCCTGCAGATGTTGAGATAGGTACTCGGAATTATGGCGAAGTTGATATGAGGAATGTTTCTGACCGAGTGAATTTTGTTCCTCCTGGTGCTGGTTGGGTTGTTAAAGAAGCTGCTCAAGACCATGCTATAGGAAGTGGAGAGATTCTTGGTCCAAAGGCATCAAATCTTGTGAAGACTGCAAGATGTATTCAGTCTAATCAGGGTGGAACTATTTCGAAAGCAGCTCATGAGATGCTTGTTTTGCCAGTTGAACTTCGTGGTATTGCTTTAGCTAAAAGAAATATGTGTGGATATAGTGATATGTGGGATGATCTTTCTAATTTTAATTCTCAACATGGTATTCAAGGGTTTAAAGAACTTGCTATTTTCTTGAAGGAATTTAAGCGACAAATGGACCAATTTGTTGCTGAGTTTGAGTTGGTACCAAATCAAATAGGAGCAGTGATTATTATAAATGGTAAAGTTATCGGTATTGAAATTGCTCCTACAAGAGATTATTGGCAATATGTTTGGACACCTTTGATTAGGGTATGTTATGGGTCTTTGGCATCTGAGTGTTATAAGAGGTCAAGTGTGGACCATAGAAATATACCTATTTCGAATAGGAATCCATTAGAGCTTGTTGAAAATACACTTTCTGGATTACGGGATGCTGTTTTGAAAACTGACCAGGATAGGATAGATGCTGTTAACGTTTTTGTTTCTTCTCTAAAAAAGAAGAAATTTTTGGTTGGTAATGTAGAACAGAATAGGAGTAACCATTATTTATTATCTGGTTTGATACGTCCAGATCGTGAAAATGGACAGATTGAAGGTCAGATTGTTGTTACAGAAAAGACTATTCCGTTCTTTTCTGCTTGTGGTATTTGATTTTTGATATTATATTCCATCATGGAATTACCTTTCATGGAATGGGGCTGTTTTTCAGCCCCATTTTTTTATTTAAATAGTTTTGTATTTTTGGTTATTTTTTACATAAATTGTATTTAATATGTAGTTTTTAATTTATATAACATATTAAAAATATTTATGTTTTTGTTTTTTTGGGGTTGAAATATCTATCGATTATGATACTGTAGATTATCAACTTTCAACACAAGGAGTAAAGAATGGGTACGTCGACTTTGAACGTTTGGTTGAGGGATTATAACTGTACGCTTATGAATAATTGTTGGATGCTGGATTTGGCGGTTCAGGCTTGTAATGGAGTTACGCTATATGAGAGATTTCCTTTAGTGGAACAATTAAAAAAGAGGTATTCTAGTCCGGCAATGGTAACAGAATATACTGATTTTTCTACTATAAGCGATCAATCTGGAAAAACTTTAGAAATTACAGTTAGTGGTGGTTCCATGCAATCTTTGGTTTTTAGTGGTTCTGCTATTACGTTGAAAGAGATTTTTAGTCAGATGAAAAGTTATTTTACTGATGTGGTTATAAAGTTAATGGATGGTCATATTAGTATTACAACGGAAGATTATGGTCACGATGTTAATTTAACAATTGGTGGAAGTTGTGACCTTGTTTGGGGTACTATAACACAAGGTTCTGGATATAAAATAAGCACAAGATATTATCATGGTGCGAATAGAATTAACATACGTCCACCCGATGGTGAATATGTTAATCATATTGAGATGGATGTTCCTCCAGGGTGTTATAAGATTTTTGCTCGAGCTTGTCATCGTGGTAATGATGATACTTTTGTTGTTATGGAAAAGATTGATAATTGTGGTGAGTGTCATACGGTTGATTTGTTGTTGCCAGAATTTCCGCATTGTGCTGGTGGAATAATTTATCCATTTATGGATAGAGTTGTTAACGATTATGGTCAGATTATTAAGGATGATTTTGAAAAGGTGGTTGTATTTAAAGCAATTGCACGTGGTGCAAATATAGCTAGGGAGCAGATTTTAGTTGAATTGGCAGAACGAAAACAAGATGCATTAGATATGGGTATGAATGATGCTGCATCCAGGACAGAAGCTGTTATTGCAGTTGCGCAACAACTTCCACAGTGTTATTAATGGATAAAAAAGTTGACTAATCATTTTTTTCTTGACTAGATTAAGTTTTTTCATGTAATATCTATTTTGTTGATAGGAGGTTGCTATGAAAAGGCATCGAAGACAAAATAAAGATATACATGTTGTTAATGCACCAGTGGTTAATTGTCTTTTTTTATCCTGTTCATTTTTATTTTCATTATATTTGAGTTAGTAATCCTAATTTTGTGAATATCAAAATTAGGATTATATTGATGGCTCTATGTCGTCGACACGTATAGGCGTGGATTGAAACATTGACAATAGAATAGTCCATAATTTGAGGTATGACAGAGTGGTAATGTATCTGCTTGGAAAGCAGTAGTCGTCTATGGATAGGGCGCGGGGGTTCAATTCCCTCTACCTCAGAAATCAGGAAGGTAACCGGCTGGATTAGGAGCATGTTTTGAAAACATGTGGCGCATTGAGAGATGCGTTATGGGTTCGAGTCCCATACCTTCCTCTAAATGACATCTAGATGATAGGTGCGAACTCGAGTTCGTTTGGAGGTGAAATGTCAAGAAAAGATGAAGGATATGATGAAGTTAGTAAAGCATTAGATATGTATGAGGATGATATAAGTATGTTTGATGCTAGAGATGAAAGGGTTGAAAAGGAAGTTGATAAGCTTTTGGACGGAATTAATTTAGAACAATCGCTTAAGAATTTTGTAAGAATGTTTATTGGTGATTAGGAGGATTGGCAGAAAGGTATAGCATCGGATTCGAAATCCGTAGTCATCGAAAAATATCGGTGTGAGAGTTCGAATCTCTCATCCTCCTCTGTTTGTTGTTAATATAGTATTAATATGTATCAAGGGAAGTGTTAATAAGGCTAGATGGTCTGGCAGAAGACTGTAAATCTTTTCCTCTAGTAGGCATGTGGTTCGATTCCATCGCTTCCCACTAAGGAAGGTTACATTCAACGGTAAATGGGAGAGTTGCTACTTCTCTGTCCTTTATGGGCTTACAGGTTCGAATCCTGTACCTTCCGCAAGTTTTTA
>CAYUTF010000079.1:0-15297 GCA_964447495.1 uncultured archaeon | reverse complement strand
ATTTAAAACTTATCTATTCAATCTCCTTTTCCTAATAATAATAAATATCACTAATCCAATAACTGATGCTAGTGAAATTATTAAGATCAGATAAAAGATCCATTCTGTATTAGAACTTGAGAATTGAAATATCGTTATACCATTAAGATCTTTAACCGTAAAGGAAGATATCATTCCTTTTCCTCCATATGATATCTCTACTGTATAATTTGTTAATCCATTACGCTCAAAAATGAGTGTATTTCCGCTAACTGTTATGTTCTCGCATCCAAGTTCATTGACATCTTCAGACAAATAATCTGATTGGGGTTCTGCGATTGAAAATCCACTGAAAACTAACTGCCATAGAAACTCATCTGCACTAATATTTGGAAAACTATATCCCTGCATTTGAAGAACTATGTTTCCATCAAGATCACCAGCAAGAATGTTGTAATCGTTTAGCATTGTCTTGTAGCTTGAAGGCTCCTGAAGTATAATTATCCCATCTGTGTAGCTCGGATTCTCTTCATATATGCCATCAGTAAAATTCCAGACTGAGCGTATGCCATACCAATAGCCATAAGTTGATGTATAGTTTGCATTGATCGTAGTTTCATTATATCCTTGTAAATCCATTAGAGTTAATAATGTATAAATTTCAGTAGCAGTTTCATACAATTCAGGGAAAAATATCGTTGTTAAAACATCGTACATCCCCCATGTACCTGTGGTGAATCCTTTTAGAGTTATCTTACTTTTAGCGTTTGTAATGTTCGCATCACCCTCAAACCAATCATTAGGTTTTAATGAAGAATCGACTGTTGTTTTCCAAGCACTTTCATCATATAGAATTACTGTAAATTCATCTGTTCCTTTTGATAAGGTAGATTGATATTTGTCAGCTGCTAATATCGATGCAGAAAAAACGCTAACAATCAAAATTCCAAATAACATTAAACCCCACACTATTGAGGTCCCCTTAGTATTAATTTTTCTCATTTTATAATTGCCTCCTTTTGAATAATAGTGCTGCTAATACAAAACAAGCAATAATATACACTGATAACAAGGTGATTGCCATTTCAATGCTTGGGGTTACCCAGGTGCCAAATATAAAACTTCCACCTCCAAAAGGTCCCATTCCACTGAAGGAAAATTCGCTATATCGAGGATCTGGAAAAGGAAATTCTAAAATCGAAGTAATTATGTTTCCTAGATATGATAAAGAATATAGTGGCTCAAATGCGTCTCTAAATACAAGTGTGATGATCTGATCTGCGATATTTAAACCAATAAGTAAGATTATAAGGCTGATAATGATGGTAACAGTTTCACTTTTCATAAATGAGCTAAATAAAGTAACAAAGCTACTTAATGCTATAACGTATAATACTGCAAACCCATATGAGTAAAAAAAGCGAATAGTAATAGGTCCTCCATAGTAGTATATTCCCAAAATTCCAAGTATAAAGTAATAGACCGTGATGATGAATACAACTAGTAACAAATTTCCTAAGTATTTACCTAATATCAGTTTATATTTGTTGATTTTTGGAAAGACAATAAATCCTGTTCGCTTATCAAATTCAGAACAAATAATCCCCGAGAAAAACAAACAAGCCGCAAATAAAGTTATAAATGAGATAAACGTTAATCCACTATTAAAAAATCCTGCCTGTGTGTCTGATAAAAGATAACTTGGAATTAATTGAAGTAGGTAGCCTACTAAAATTGCCACTAAAATTGCAACCCCCAAAAAGAAATATAACTTCTTTTTTTGTTTTTTCATTTCAAATATGACGGTATCAATTACAGGAATAATTCCGATTCCTTTCTCACTATTTTCTCTCATTTTACTTCGCACCTCCATTAATTTGCTTTTTACCCTCTGGGAGATTGTCTTTTACCATTTCCTCATACACCATTTCCAGTTGTGACGTTTTTGGTTGAGTAAATGAAGTTATTGTAAAATCTGACTCAAATTCCTTTATCAGAATTTTCAAGATTTCTGCTTGTGATTTCGCAGTTCCATCATAAAACAACCTTAGTGCTTGTTTTTCTGGTCTGTAAATTATTGGTATCGGAGATATTTTTGGATCCAATTCTTGATCTAAATAGGCCTTGAGTCTACTAGTCAATTTATCTAATAATGGTCCCAATTCTGTAGGATTTAGTGGATTAAGAAGCTTTGCATTTAGGATACTCGTCTTCAAGATACGAGCCAAATTCTCTACGGTGTCAAATCCGATTATTTTACCATAATTTATTAATGCAATCTTATCACAAACCTCTGAAATTTCATATAACATATGTGATGCCACGAAAATGGTTTTTCCTAATGATTGAAGCTCTCGAATATATTTTCGAATTTCAATGCGCGCTAATGGATCTAAACCCGTCTGTGGTTCATCTAATATAATAATTTCAGGATCATGGATAATCGCTTGGATAATTCCAAGTTTTTGAGTCATTCCTTTAGAAAAGTTTTTCACTTTTTCATGTTTCCAACTAGAAAGTTTGAATAAAGCTAAGAGCTCATCAATTCTCGCATCAATTTTGTCCCGCGGATATTTTTGGATTTTTGCAAAATATTTAAGTAAATCATAAGCAGTCATATTATAAAAATTCGGGATATCTATTAAAAATCCCATTTGACTGATTGTACTTGATACATGCTCTAGATCCTCTAAATCGCTGTGATTGGTTCTTATGAGTATTTTACCTGAATTGGGTCTTAGAATTTTTGCGATCATTTTAATAGTTGTTGTTTTTCCAGCACCATTCGGTCCAACTAATCCGATAGTTTCACCCCGACATACTTCGAGATTGATATTATCTACTGCGATAAAGTTTCCAAATTTTTTTGTTAGGTTTTCTAATTTTATTACCGTTTCTGTCATTTTAATTACGTTTTTTGGTTAAATTTTTCATTTTATTTTTATTCAGATTTTAAATCTGAAATACTTTCATCGATGTTTTCTAAAATTTGTTTTAAGTTTTGAATTCTCTCAACTATGAACTTTTTTCCCATATTTAAGAGCTTTAATTGTTCTTCTTTTGGCTTTTCTTTTAACACCGAAAAAAATTCCTCCCTAAATGGTCCCATAAACGGCTCTTTCATCGGAGGACCGTGCATTGGAAATTTGCCCCCTTTAGGGCCGCGTAAAATAAACTCAAGAAGAGACTCTTCTAAAAAATCACTATCAATTTCTGTGGTAGAAAATAGTATTGATCTCAACGATTCTCGCATCTCTTTCTCGCGTTGTATCATTAATTCTAATGTTTCTTTTCCTTTTTCGGTGAGTTCATACACTTTTCTTGAATCATCAGGATCCTGCATGTCACTTTGCCTTATCAGGCCCTTTTCTCGCAAACTATTAAGAACAGTATACATTGTCGAATCTGAGGGCGACCAAAAACCAAATGATCTTTCCTCTATAAGCTTCTTTATTTGATATCCATGCGTAGGCTCTTTATTTAACGCTAAAAGTACAAAAATGTTAACAAAACCCTTTTTCATGGTTTTTTCAAAATTGTTAGCAATTTTTTCAGCCAAAATTTTCAACTTAAATTTTTGAAAAATACATCGATTATAGTAGTATATCGGTGACCGAAGTATATAAATTTTATTATTCTAAAATATTAGAATTTGAGTATCATGATTTAAAAAACAGAAATTAGAAAAATATGCTATTAATTTCGTGAAACTAGAATCGAACCTTAGCCTTTAAATAGCCATTTGGAGAGTATTATCGTAGTATTACATTCTTATATTATTTTGCTTTTGCTCCTAATTTATAAAAATATCAATGTTTAATATTAATCAAGGTGGTTTTGATAAAACTTATAACATGTCATATACCAGAGGCTTATCTTAAAGGAATAGAAGAATTAGTTAATATGGAGCTTTACCCAAACCGATCAGAAGTAATAAGGGTCGCTATTCGAGATCTACTTAAAACGGAATTAAGTACCATACTTAGAAAAGAATAAACCTTTCTTTTTTTCCTTCTCTTTTATTACTAATACCTTACCCAGACAATTTTAGAATGGTAAGTCTATTTAAAAGGTTATTATCATTTAATATACTTGATTTTGAATATGTGGGAGTTAATTTTCTGGATTATTTTATTCCTTGGAGGGTATATTATAATCTTCTTTGCTGCTGATTTATTTTTAGATAATTTAAAAGCAATTTGTCTTATTTATAACTTATCTCCTTTAATTATCGGGATGCTAGTTCTTGGAATTGATCCAGAGGAATCAATTGCGTCGATAATCGCGGCTCTCAATGGGTTACCTTATATTTCCATGGGGAATATTATAGGAAATTCTATTATAGCGATGACTTTGCCCTTTTCAATAGCATTGCTAGCCAGACCAATTAAAATGCATTCTTTCTCACCATTCTATATCATTCTCCTTTTCATTTTATTAGCTACTATCTTTCTTGGATTGATTTTGAATATATTTTTAGTTTTTTCGGGTATCATAGCACTGTTATTTTATATTATTTATTTTGTAAGGAATATCAAGCAGTACTCGAGTAAAAATCATGAAAAGGACCAATCTATTAATTTAATGTTAGAAGTTGATGCAAATGAAGTTGAATTACCTCCAGAAGTTTCTAAATTTAAAAAAATTGGATTTGTTATAACTGGGATTATATTAATCTTTTTTGGAGGTGAAATATTAATATATTCCGCAGAAAGGATACTCGAGATCATTCCTATTTCAGAAACTTTTTTTGGGTTTATTGTAGTTGGGTTTGTGACCAATGTGGAAGAGTTAACTTTGATAGTTAAATCGATTAAAAAGCAGGTTATAGAAATAGGAATCGGTGGTATGATTGGAAAGCTAATCTGGAATCTTACTATTACTTATGGAATAAGTAGCATTATAATTATGAGTATACCCTTTAATGCAATGTTAATATGGAATCTCTTTATCCTAGTTTTAATTTTTATTTGCTATTCAATTTTCTTTAGAAAAGAATTGCTTAAAAGAAGTCAGGGGTTAGTTCTATTGCTTATCTTTATCCTTTTTGTAAGCCTAAATTTTTTTGCCCTCCAATTATAGCATCAATTCATAATAGATTTTTAATGAATAGAAAATTAGTAATAAAAAATGACTGATTTTTTATATTGGGAGGATCCTTACCTAAAAACATTTCAAGCAAAAATAGTTGCTATACACGAGAATAAAATAGTCTTAGATAAAACAGCTTTTTATCCACAAGGTGGTAATCAATTAAGCGATAAGGGCTTTATTGAGAAAGGAGATAAACCATTTAAAATAGAGTTTGTTTCAAAGGAGGAAGACAACATATATCATCAGATTAGTTCAGATAATATTGATGAATTGGAAGTGGGAGATGTAATAACGGGTCATATTGATTGGGAATATCGATATGGAATCATGAGGGCGCATTCTTCACAGCATTTGTTATCCGCAATTATTAAAAATAGGTTTGATATTGATACCGCTCACGCGAATATTTTATTTGAAGAAGTTATGCTTCAAATTGCCAATGAAATTACTGATGCTCAATTAAAAGAAGCATTACACGATTTAAATGAAATGTGTTCAGTTAAAAATCATATTTTTGAAACCCATATTATTTCAAAAAGTCAATTAGCAGAATACTCTGAAAGATTAAGAGGTAAAACTCCTGATGATGAATTGATTCGATTAGTAGAAGTAAAAAATAATGATTTAATCTGCTGTGGAGGTACTCACGTCAAGAACTCAACAGAAATAGGAGCTATTTTTTTATATGAATTTAAGAAAGGGACGGATATTAAATATGTAGTAGGAACTAAAGCTATAAAACTTATTTCACAATTAAATGTTGACGTATTATCTTATTCTAATCTATTAAGGATTCAAATAGCTGATCTGTTTTCTCATTTGAAAAAGCAGCATGAAAAAAATGAGGTATTAGAACAGAATTATATAAAATTTGCTGAAATGCTACTACAGCAAATTGCGCATCACCCGCATTTTCTCATAAAAAATACCAAGGTGAGTATTTTAGAACTTGATTTGGATTATAAATTTCTACAAAAACACTTTAAAGAATTCCCAGAAGAATACGTGCTTATCATTACAAAAAAGGGAAACAAGATAATCATCATATCAAATAGTAGGGAGATTAAAGCCAATGAAGTTATGGATTATTTGCTTAAACACTATGGGGGAAAAGGAGGAGGTAGCCCTTACTCCGCTCAAGGAACATTAGAAAGAACTCCAGCAGATATACTTTCTGAAATTAAAGCGTTATTTTCATAAGAATAATCAGAATGCAACATATTTTATTCAAAATATCTAAATTTAGTAGCAAATTATTGAAAGTAATGACTTTTTCCCATTATGATTTTAAATATATTGACTCACACACCCACTTTTTTCCGCCAAGTATCTTTCACGCTATTTGGGATTATTTTGAACTACGTGATAATGAAAATAAAGTGAAAGGATGGCCAATTAATTATAAATTATCAATAGATAAACTTGTAGAAGTATTACAGAATAAAAATGTTGAATATTTTACGACTTACAATTATGCTCATAAAGCAAATATATCAGAATATATCAATGAATGGGTTTTTGAATTTATACAAGAATATAAAAAAGCTATTCCCTTTGGTTGTGTATGGCCCGGAGATAACAATCGTGTGAGCTATGTAACCAAAATATTAGATGAATATGGTTATTATGGCATCAAGATTCAACCCTTAGTTCAAAATTTTTATTTGGATGATTCAAGATTAGATGATATTTACAAAATTTTAATCGATAGAGGAAAGTGGTTAACTGTTCATATCGGAACTGCGCCATATAGAAATAAATTTGTAGGATACAAAAATTTTATAAGATTTTTAGAAAAATATCCCGAAATGCATATCATTGTAGCCCATATGGGAGCGTTTGAGTATCAAAAGTTTCTAAAACTATTAGATTCATATCCAAATCTTTATCTGGATACTGCAATGATATATATTCCTGATAATATATTTCCAGAAAGGCCTTCCAAACGTCCTCGCGTGGAAGATTTATTAACTTATCAAAATAGAATATTATTCGGGTCAGATTTTCCAAATATTCCCTATGAATATGAATATTCTACAAAGGGATTATTCGATTTAAACTTACCCCGAAAAGTCTATCAGAAACTATTTTATGACAATGCAAAAAGAATATTTAAATTGTCTTAAGGAATCTTTGTAATAAAAAAGAAAATAACTATAGTATTGCTAAACTTACTGCCATAACAAACATCCCTGAAATTATTCCTAATATGGAGAAATGCTCCTTTGCTAATGATCTAGAGATCGGTAGTAATTCATCTAACGAAATGTAGACCATTAATCCCCCTACAATTGCTAGCATCGCATTTAATAGATACTCGTTTATAAAGGGGGCTAAGATCAGCCACGTTAATATCGCACCAACCGGTTCACTTATTCCCGACAAGAAGGACCACATAAAAGCCCTACGTTTGCTTCCAGTACAAGCATATACAGGAACAGAGACAGCGATACCTTCAGGAATGTTATGCAGAGCAATTGCAAAAGTTAATAATACACCAAGTTCAACTCCCTTTATGGTTCCAATAAAAGTAGCCATCCCTTCAGGGAAATTATGCAGAAATATTCCCACTGCAACAAGTAAAGAGGCTTTATATAACCTTGGGCTACTATTATTTTTAAGAATTTTTTGTTGTAATCGCATTTGTCTTTGTCTGCGGTGTTGCCCATGTCGATTTCGGTGATTCATAAACCGTCCATTATGTTTATGCTGAATATTCGGATTAGAATTGGGATTCGAACTAGGATTAGTACTAGAATAAAGTTCTTTTTCTTTGCATACCATCTGCTCATAATCTTTGTCTTCAAATTGGTAGTGATGAGAAATCAGAATATCTAAAAGAAACATTAATATTAATCCTAAGAGAAAAAATAGATTTCCTACAAGGAGTCCATTATAGTTAATGCTTTGTTGTAAAAGTTCAACAAATGCTACTAAGATCATTACCCCTGCGGAGAACCCCATAATAAATGAAATAAATCGAGGATTCTGTTTTTTTATAACAAGTGCTATAACGCTTCCAATTGTAGTTGATAATCCCGCTATTAAACTCAGTAAAATTGCAAAAAAAGCTTGTTCCATAGTCAATTTCACACTAATTTTAATAGATAAATTATTGAGATTTTAATAACTTACCATTTTTTAATACTAAATTTTATCATTCCAAAAAGAAATAATTAGGTGTTCCTAATTATATTAATCTAAACTTCTATTTAAAAGTTATGAATAATTAAAATTTGTTCCAAGATTTAAGAATGAGTAATTCTTATATATTTTATTCAATGATTAATTTTATTTGGCTTATAAGGAATGAGAAAAAGGTAGAGAGATTATCAATTATATCCTAATTAGGAATAGATTAAAAATTAATAATTTGAATACATTTTCCTATTTAATTTTAATTTATATCAAAAAGTATCTAAGATGAGAAAAGTAAGTGAAAAGGATAAATTGTTTTTTTTTGAAAGATCATTTTTTACCCTCGATGGATTATGGATGATCCACCTCGAAGATAAGAGTAATTGGGAAATTGCGTTAAAAATTGATTCGAAAGTATGGGTTAAACTCCTAGAAATTATCATAAGACGATTAAAGAAATATTTAAATATTCGAGAGAAGGGTATTGAGGAGTTAATAGAAATTTTAACTTTTCGTTGGTCTGCTGAAGGTTGGAAATTTAAGATTTTCAAGAAGGAGAATGAGTATACTGTTTTAATCCAAAGTTGTCCCTATAAATCTACTATGGAGCGCAATCCCGAGAGACGTGATAAAATCCTCTTAATTTGTAGAGATATGTGTATACCTTTCTATAAAGGAATTGTAAATAATTTTAATTCTCGGATAAATCTTACTAGAAGAAAGTTTATGGGTTTAGGAGATGAGGTATGTAGTTTTTCATTCTCTTATCAGAAGGAGGGCTTGATTGATATAAATACTAATGAAAAAGAGCTTTTTCCAAAGAAATTAACTGATAGCGACAAACTTTTTTACTTTGAAAAAAATTTCAGAACTTTAGATGGATTATGGGTAATTGAAACGCATGAGGAATTAGGATGGGAGACTACATTACAAATAGATACGATAGTATGGCAAGAATTATATAAAATAATTTTTCGACGAGTGATAAAATATCTCAAAATCCAAGAACATTCATTAGATAATTTAGCTGAAATTCTTTCATTTATTTGGAATTGTGAGGGCAATTTGCATGAGATCCACAGAATTAATAATGCTCATATTACGATCAATATAGTTAAATGCCCTTATGTTGAAAGTATGGAAAGAAATTCTGAAAGAAAAGGATATATTGCTTCGATATGCGAAAAAATGTGTGCAAACTTTTTGAATCCTGTAATTAAAGATTATAATAACCGAATTATTGTAACCAAAGAATCATCTATAGGATTAGGAGATCAATCCTGCAAATTTACTCTTAGATACTCTTAAGAATTAAGTCTTTTTCTTTTTTGGTAATTAAATAGAGTTGAAACAAAATATCATCAAGTTCTTTTTGTATATCTACTATCTCTTGTTCATTATACTTTTCTTGTTCGAATAGATTAATTATTAAATCTACTTTTGAAGATATAAAATGCTTAATTTCATTATTAGGCTCAATTACAGGCAGATGCCGTATCATATATTGATTTAGGTTTATAGTTGTATTTATTTGGTTATTAATACCATATATGCAATAAAACTTAATTATTGAAGAATTTAATAACGCACAGAGAAATTTTAGTTCTTGCTTGTCATCATGGAGCAGCGAATAAATGGAGGAGGTGAAACAAACACATTCCTCGGTATAAACTGCCGCTGGATAAGTGTTATTGTGTTTAATAAGCAACTTTGGTTTATTATAATATTCATAATTAGTCCCCTTTAATTTTTCTGGTTTGATTTTTTCAATATCAAAAAATTTGTTCCTTTTATAGTGGTAATTCATGAAATCATTTTTCGCATTGAGAAAGATGCACGATCCCTTTAACTGATCTTTAAGAAGTTGTTTTACAGCCACTAAACCTTTAGCTTCTTCTCCACGAATCATTTTAGGAAAATTTTGGACGTTTAAATAATTTAGATTTCCCTTTTCTTCTATTCTTTCAATGAGTGGAAACAAAAAAGAATTTACCTTCATTCTAATTCTATTCATAGGTTCCATTTTAAAATTGCAATAAGGACAATTTGGTTTAAAAGCATATACATAAATTTTTCTTGGTTTATTATAAAGTGGACAGGTTGGATTCTTACAAATATTAAGTAAATCAAATTTTTGATTCGGATAAGTAAGTATTTTCATCCCAGAACTATTATAAATTTCCAAATTTTTTAAGCGGGAATCCTTCTTCTCGTATATCAATATTTGGACTTCATTTGTCGCATTTTTAAACATATTGGGGCCGACATCATAAATTCTAAGTAAATTAGCTTTTTTTAAAACATTATATCTAAAGGTAATATAACTTTGACGTAAAAGAAAGCTTTTAGGAATTATGAAACCTATCGTTCCATTTGACCAGTCTATTGCTTTCAATAAGAAAGCACAATAAATTTCATTATAAAAAACACCTTCTTGTTTTAATTTTTTCTTCTGACTTTGGCTTAAAATATTACCGTAAGGAGGGTTTCCTATAACAATATCAAAATTATGAGAAAATTTCCAGGTCAAACTATCGGCGATTTTTATATTAGATTCAAGCACTTTTAATATTGCATCTAGATCAGAATGATTTTGGTTTTTTTCATAAAACCATTTAAGCAGCTTTAGTCTGCATAATTTTATTGCTTGTTCGTTGATATCAAGACCAAAAATATTTTCGAGGATTTGTTTAGTTAGTTTTGTAGGATCTGATTGTCTTTTAAACTTTAATAATAACGTATACAGAGTTTCTGCAGCATTGACGAGAAAAACTCCCGAACCACAGGCAGGATCACATACTGTTAGATTTAGTAAAAAAGGAAAAAGATTTACCGTATCTTCTAATTTTAAGTTTGCTAATTCATTGAGAGTATTAATATGTAGGGCTTTAAAATTCTTATTGATTGGAAAAGATAAGACTTCTGAGAATATAAACTGAGAAATTTTATCTGTAGTATAGAACCCGCCTTCCTTCTTTCTTTTTGTGTAAGATTGAATAAAATTTTCTTCTAACAAATTAATTTTATTTAAATAAGATTGAAATTGACTCTTATCTCTTACAATTAGAATATCTTGAATATTTTTATATAACTCATCAATATGAGAGTAATTTAGTTCCTTAACCATTATAATTTAAAGGGAGGCGCTTTATAATCTATTTTATAAAATTTTCTTTTACTATTTTTATTGTTTTAAAATCCAGACTTTTATTGATTATATTCTTTATCTTTTTATATTTATATTTACTTTATATATATAGAGCCATGGTAAATAAGGATGAAAAAAAGGATTATTACGGAGTTGCTCCAGTAAAATCGGTCATGAAGAGAATTAAAAAAGATTATGATAAAGATTCGAAAGACTGGAGGGTAATTAGCTCGAATGATAATGACGGAAATTTAGATACCTTCATTACAAAAAAACCGGATGCTTATTGGTTAAAATCTAAAATGTTGAGTCCTTATTCATCTCTAACTATGGGTTCTGTGGTAAGAAATATCGATAAAGATATTGATGATACAATAGGGAAAAAATTGTCACCTAATACCATGCTTCGTCTTTTTGGAATGATTGTACCTATTAAGAAAGATCAAAATATCATGGCTGCAGGAATTGAGAAGTATTCGCAAGAACATGGCAATTATTTAAAGAAAGTAATCAAAGATCGCGAGCCGAATATTGCATATCAGATGGCAAAAAAAGTGGATGAGGAATTTAACAAAAAGTATCCACAGCGAAAGAACTTATATATTTAGATAAAATTTTTTCAAGTTTTCCAACTGTATAAATGTTAAATTGATCATACTTTACTTTTCAAAATTGCAAGATCGTCCTTATTTTTCACTATAGGAAGAGCATTTGAATACTTTGAAGAGTTATTAATCAATTCTGATATTAAAGAGTTCATTTTCTCTGTTCCCGATTTTCCTTCAAGAGAATACGTGAATTCTTTGATCAGTGGAACTTTTAAATCATCAACATAAAAAGAAACTCCTTTTTCAACCTCCTCCAGAAGGAACTGAAAGGATAATTCAGCGTCTCTCTCTGTTATTAAAAGAGGATCATCACTTTCTTCAAATGTAAAGGATACTTCTTTCCATCTACTACAACTTGCATCCGCAGGAACCATTCCAAAAATATAATCTGACGTATAAAGCCAAATTGGAGTTCCATTATCAAATGATGAATCAACTATACCTTTGAATTCTTCACTCATGCTAAATCAATAATTTAAAATTCATATAAATAATCTTTACTAATATAATGAAACTAATATTTGATATTTTAATAATTTTAGATTTCTTATTTTAATCTTATCTTTTCAAAAGATATAAAAATCAACTATTAATAGAAAGGAGAATAATTCTATTTATGCGAGAGTTAGACATTGGAAAACTGAGGGATAATATTCAAAATTGGATTAAAGAATATGTAATTAGTGCTAAGGCAGATAAAGTAGTTGTAGGCTTGAGTGGAGGAATTGATAGTGCGGTAACTGCTGCTTTATCAGTAAAAGCTCTTGGTAAAGAAAATGTATTCGGTTTACTAATGCCTTGTGAATCAATTTCAAGTGACATAGAGGATGCGAAAATGGTGGCGGAATTTTTAGGTATTAGATATGAACTCATTGATCTGACTCCGGTTTATCAAGAGTTTTTAAGACAATTATCAAATATAACTGAGGATCAGAAAGTTGCCAAAGCTAATTTAAAAGCGAGATTAAGAATGGTGACTTTATATTTTATTGCTCAATCTAAAGGTAATTGTCTTGTAGCAGGTACAGGCAATCGAGCAGAGCTCGCAATAGGATATTTTACGAAATATGGTGATGGTGGCGTAGATTTTGAACCACTTGGAACGCTTTATAAATCTGAAGTAAGAGCAGTTGCGAAAGTGCTCAATATTCCAGATAAAATAATAACGAAAGCACCCTCTCCCGGTTTATGGCCGGGGCAGACTGATGAGGGTGAAATAGGGTTATTATATGACACAATCGATGAAATACTGTATAGAATCGATAATAATTTGGATTTTAACGGGTTAAAAAGAGAAGAGATTGAACGAGTTAAGTATTTAATGCGAATATCAGAACATAAATTAAAAGTACCGCCTTATTATGTAGTAGAATAAGAGTATAAAGCTTAAGTTATAAACTTGAAATTATCCTTCTAATCTTATAAATTCGCGATGTAATTTCGCCTAATTTATTTTTAAGAGAATCACTTTCATTCTTATACTGAGCATCTGCAATAGAACCCTTATTATAGAGCTTATCTAATTCTTTAAAATTCTTTTCTAAAGAATATCGTCTTCCTTCAAGAGCGATTAATTCTTGATATAAAGTATCTTTATTATCTGAAAGTTCCTCTCCAGATGTAAATTTTGGAGTCTTTTCCGCTTCTTTTGAGCCAGTAAAATCTATGAAAACAGCGGGTTTGGTTTCTTCGTTTGGTTTCTTTTCGATCTGATTCATTTTGGGGGGAAGTGTACTTAATTTTGGTTCCGAATGTTTCTTTGGTTCGGTCTTCTTTCGATCTTCTTTCCCTCCTACTGAAGAAAATACGTTAAACAAATCTGTTCCACTTGATTTTATTGATTCTGATTCAACTTCTTCAATTTTAACCGAGGAAATAAATGGTTTTTCTAGTTTAAATGGAATTTTCTCCTCTTCTGGAATTATTGGTAATTCAGTAGGTTGTTCTACTTCTTCTGTAACTATTGGTATGATCCTCCTTTTTTCCGATCTTATAGGTTTTTCCTTAGGTATTTGATTTTCTCCAAATATTAACTCAGAATTATCAGCAGGGATTGGAGACAATATTTGATGCTCCTCTTGTGTATTATTAGAAATAGTTTTTGTGGGAATCGGCGTCAATGTTTTATTAGGATCACTAAATTTAGGAGTAATTGGCTTTAGTTTAATATCTATATTTTTTGGTGGTTCTGATTCTGAAATCAATTCAGGTTTAATGGTCGGACTGGTATGAGTAGGAGGAACGGATTTTTTGATAACTGGAATTCTAATTATTGGTGGGGGTAGTTTCACATCTCTCTTTGGAGTTATTTTTTTAACTTTTTTTGTTTCTCTGACTGATTTTAATGTCTGATTTTTATTTTCTAACTCTTTCTTAAGATCTTCAATTTTTCCTTTTAAATTGTCTATTTCATCCTTAAATTGATCAGAGACTTTAGTAAAAATGTCTGTTAAATCTATATCTGGTTCTGAAATTTTTTTTTCTTCTAGTAGTTCAGGTTCTATGTCCGTAGATTCACCGCTTTCAAACTTCTCTTTGTCTGGAAGACCTAAAATATCCTTTACATCATTAAGTAAAGTGGTTTCTGAAAACCATAACTCAAGTGAATCCCAATTTCGTAAATCATTAAGAATTTTTTCTATTCTATCTATGAGTTTTGAAGAAGGATTTATAGTCTTCAAATTGTTAAATGAAGCTATCATTTGCTCTCTTGCTTCAATTTCATCATCAGGGGACGGATTACCTTCTGTTAAAAATAGATATATCTCTTTTATTTTCTGTAAACCCGAATTGAACTTCTCTTCAACACTCATAGATGTTTTTGGAATATGTTATTTTAAGCGATTCGCTATATTATTCTTTTTATGTATTAAAAAACTTTTCATTAATTTATTTCTTTGTAATATAACCTATCAATTTTTATAGGAGCATGTGATTTTACACAATTAACTCTAATAAGGAGGTGGAAGTAAGAAATGCCTTACTTCCAAATGAAAACAATTAGCTATTTATGATGGGTAAGGCAAATAATAAAGAAATATAATTGTTTTCGATAAGTCATATTAATATAAGCTATTTAAACTACACATAAATATTAGATTCCTTTATGTGATGAAATCAAGACTAAGTTATGAATTATAATCATTATATGCAGTTTATTTTGAATTATTATTCATAATATTTATATAACCTATTCTCCATTACTATTATAGATAAAAATAAATTAATTAAATAAAAAGGAGATGATAGGATATGCCAGGTGGAGATGGAACTGGACCTGATGGAAAAGGAGCTAAAACAGGCAGAAAGCTAGGTCGTTGTTCAGGTTAT
>CAYUTF010000078.1:9344-15301 GCA_964447495.1 uncultured archaeon | reverse complement strand
TTGCGGGGATTACTATTTGCCCTCTTTCACCTACCTTGACTGAACCAAAAAATTGGTTCTTTCCTTTTGAACGACGATGATGGCTCATTTTTTTCACATCATATAATTCATATCTTTAGAAAAAAATTTACATGTAAAACATGTTTTACATGTAATACATGTATTTCATGTTATATAAAGTTTTTTATTGATTAACAAAAATGAAAAGAAAGGTAAAATGATGTATATTTTATACTCTAGATTGTATGATAAAACATTCACTTATGAAAAACTCACTAATTAATGAAGAGTAAAATCATAATTTAAAATCTACTCGAATAATTTTCTCTTTTAGGATTTCCTCTATAAAAATCAGACATGATAATCTCCAGATTCGGAAGATAAGACCAATCAGGTTTAGTTAATATCTTGCAATTAACAATATCAAGAAATTTAAGATACTTTAGATGTTCAATACCCTCTAACTTGGTGATTGGGTTATTTTCGAATGATAACCGTTCCAGATTTCTGAGATTGTCTAATCCTTCGATCTTTTTAAGTTGATTCCCACTAAGATCTAGCGATTCTAACTTACGAAGATTTTCCAAGCCCTCAATCTTCTTAATTTGGTTATATCCAAGGTTCAACTCTGTAAGATTCGTAAGCTCCTCAAGACCTTCAATTTTTTCGATATTATTCCCAAATAAAGACAGCATGTTTAGATTTTTAAGCGACCCAAGGTTTTCTACTTTAGATATGTTATTATTATTCAAATGCAAATAACTCAGTTTTTCGAGCATGTCAAGCCCTTCAATTCTTGATATCTTATTGTATTGAAGGTCTAAAAATCCAAGATTTTTAAGATGCTCGAGTCCTTCGATCTTCTTAATATTATTATATTTAAGAGAAAGATATCGTAAATTCTCTAAACTCTCAAGATTTTGAATTTTAGTAATCGTCCCAAGTTCAAGGACTAATTCTTCAAGATTAACCATCTTTTCAAGTCCTTTTACATCTATGATTTCTGGTATCATCCCTTTCCAAACGCGTCGTAGATCTCCTTCTTCATCATTGATTATCAGAATGTCCTCATCATAATCATCGACATAAAAGATTTTTCCACAAATTTCCACAGAGTTTAGATTTTCTTCCATAAAATAATTAAAAAATCTCACCTTTAATATTTAAATCTTTGGGGCGTAAAGATACAATAAAAAAAGTCGATGCTAACCAAAGATATCAGTGATTTGTTTTTTTCTAAATTGTCTCAACAAAAGGAAAACTATATTATCATAGTATCCTTTTTGATAATAATTCTTAAAGAATTTTAAAAAATAAATTTTAAAAAATAAAATGTCTTGTTAATTTGGCATAAGTCGAATGGCAAAGAGGTAAACTCTTCTATTATGACAGAATAACGGGGCGAATAAAAGGTTTTGTAAGTGAATGGAACTGTAAAATGGTTTAATAGCCGAAAAGGTTATGGATTTATTAACTCCGAAGATGGTACTGATGTTTTTGTTCATTATACCGCTCTTAGTGGTAGGGATGATGAGTATAAAACATTAAATGAAGGAGATAAAGTGGAATTTGAAGTTACAGAAGGATCCAAGGGTCCTCAAGCAGCAAATGTTGTAGTTACAGAAAAAGCTCCGCAACAGTTTAATCCATATAATAGAGGCGGAAATAGAAGTTTTCGTTATTAAATATAATAATTGAAATTCTGTAATAGAAATAAAATAAAAATAAGTCTAAAATAATAATTAGTAAAATTCTCTTTTTGCGGTTGTTATATAGCCTTATCTTTTTTTTTTTGATTATTTTCTCCATCAATTTCATTTAAAAAATTATAATGGTTTAAATCAATTTTATAATTAAAGTAACTTAAGTATCTAACAAGTGTCTAAAACATGAGTGAAGAAGAAAAAGAGAAATCAGCAAAGAAAAATCAAACAGCTGAAGAAGTTGCTAAAATATTGGTTGAAAATATGAAGGCTAATATGGCAGATCCCGAATTTTGGGATAAACGAGAAAGAAGACTTCAAGAAGCTGCTGATAAAGTTCTTGAAAAACGTAAGAAAAGAAGGGAAGCTCAAAAAGAAAAATAATGATAATAATAAAGAAATGAACTTAATAATTGTAGTTAAAAGCCTAATTCTATCAACAGGTAAAAATGATGAAACATATAAAAGAAGAATTTAAAACTATAAAGAAAACTTCAAAACCTAACACTATTAAATCCTTGAAGGAAGATTTTAACGTACTTGGGGTAGAAAAAGGAAACATCATATTGATGCACAGCTCATTAAGTCAATTAGGGTGGACAGTTGGTGGACCTGTTTCTGTGATTGATGCTATATTGGAGATAATTAGCAATGAAGGTACTTTAATTATGCCCACTTTTTCTTCAGGTAACACAGACCCTTCAGAGTGGGAGAGTCCCCCTGTTCCGAAAGAGTGGTGGGATGATATTAAAACAAATATGCCTGCGTTCCATCCTGAGAAAACTCCAACGCTAGGCATAGGAATAATTGCAGAGACATTTCGAAAATATCCAAATGTCATCAGGAGTAATCACCCCACATCATCCTTTTGTGCTTGGGGTAAGTATGCAAAATATATTACTGAAAATCATAGAATTGAGATCGATTTGGGAGAGGGTTCTCCTTTAGCAAAGATTTATGAGTTAGAAGGTAAAATTTTATTATTAGGTGTGGGACACTCAAGTAATAGCTCCATTCATCTTGCCGAATATCGAACTAATTATAAGGAAAAATGCTATAATATTCAAGGTTCGGCAGTAATGGTTAATAATGAAAGAAAGTGGATTGAATGGAAAGAATTAAATGTTATTACAGATGATTTTGAAGATTTAGGGAGAGATTTTGAAGAGGAAATCGGATATATATCTAAAAAGGTGGGATTGGCAGACGCTAGACTTTTTTCTCAAAGAAAACTGGTTGATTTCGCGATAGAATGGATACGAGAAAATAGAAATCCCATGGAAGGTTAATTAAGTATGGGAATATTTCAAGGGAGGTTTTAAAAAAGGGTCTTTTTATTGGTTTCAATCTATAATTTTTAGAAAAATTCACTTTTCTTATTTCTATGTGCTTATCAAATTTTATTCATTATATTTAGAGGTTTTATTGAATATTATGCAGTATTATTAATGTTCATCGAACTGTGTTCGGGAGATTTAAATATTATGATTTATATATATTTATTGTATAGAAACGAAACTTACAGAAAATAAAGAAAATATTATAATAGAATTATATTCAGATTGAAATTAATAAAAAATTAGGGTGGATTATATGGTTAAGTGTCCAAAGTGTGGGTTTGAATATTCATTAGGTACAAGAATTTATCATGCTTGTGAAAATTATTCTATTTCTCATGGGGTCATTTTTGAAAAAGAACGTATCTCAAGACCATGGAACTGTATTCCTTTTGGAAAGAGGGAAAAACCATCTCCAGAATCTAAAGATGAACTCAGAATGAAAAAAGAATTAATAATTGCCTTGTAAAAGGCGAATTTTATTTTAGTTTTCTTGTTTTTTATTAGATCAATCATCTATTTGCCAATTTTACTATTTTAAACCAAAAATCTTCAATAGCTTTAATCATTTTATAAAAATCTTTAATCTCTAAGGGTTTATTCACAAAAGCATTTGCATGAAGATTATATGCTTTTATTAGATCTTCTTCATTGGACGAGATAGTCAAGACGACAACAGGAATTCGCCTTAAATCTTCATCTTGTTTAATATCTTTTAGAACCTCTAACCCGCTTTTTTTCGGTAAGTTTAAATCTAAGAGAATTAAATCAGGACGACATGTTTTGGAATATTTCCCCTCTTTTTTTAAAAAAGTTATAGCCTCTACGCCATCCTTAACATTATACAATTCCGAATTAATTTTACTCTCGTTGAAAGCTTCTTCCGTAAGACGAATATCCGCGGGATTGTCCTCTATGAGTAAAATTTTGAAAAGACTTTTATTCTTTTCTTCCATAATCTTTCATTACTCCGAGGTAAATTTTTTCTTTTTTTTTTTAGGAATCGTAAAATAAAAAGTTGTTCCCTTACCTACTTCAGATTCGACCCATATTTTCCCATCATACCGTTGAATAATTTTTTTGCATATAGGTAATCCTATTCCTGTACCAGGATATTCTTCTTTAGTATGTAGTCTATAGAAAATATTATAAAGGCGATCAAAATATTTTGACTCAATCCCAATACCATTATCTTTTATTGAAAATAACCATGCCACATTTCCTTCCCTAACTCCAATATGAATAACAGGGGGTATTTCTCTTCGGAATTTTATAGCATTACTGATAAAATTCTGAAATAATTGTAAAAATTGGGTTCTGTCAACTTTTAAAATTGGCATTTTATCATAAGTAATGACAGCACCAGCTTCCTTTATTGCTTCTTGGAGATTATATAAGGCATCTTTTAGAATATCCTCAAGATCATGCAATACAGGAGGTTCAGCATGGGTGGTGATTCTTGAATATGCTAATAAATCTTTTATAAGGTTATTCATCTTTTTGGCGCCATCGGTAATAAAAAAAATAAATTCTTTAGCATCTTTATCTAACTTTTCATAATATTTCTCTTCAAGAAGTTGAGAAAAGCTTATAATAGCACGTAAAGGTTCCTGCAAATCATGAGAAGCCACGTAGGCAAATTGCTGCAAATCTTCATTTGAACGCTTTAAATCTTCTATTATCTTATTTAATTCGACTTCTCGTTTCGATATCTGTTCTGATAGTAAAGCAATGACTAGTCCAACCATAATTAGTATTATTCCTCTAGAAAAATCATTAAACGTATTTGGACTAAAAAAATTTTGTTTTAAAATGCTATTAATTAATATTAAAACCGTAACTAAAAAAAAAGGAACAACTAATCCTTTTTTCTTCCACCATAAACATGCTAAAATAGAAGGAAAGTAGAAAAAATGTGCAATTAGGAGAGTTGTGTTCAGTACAACTTCAAAATAGTAAACTAAGAAGCAAGATATTATGATTAAAATTAAAACAATAAGAATTCTTATAGAATTATCTTGATATGCCAATTTCATTTGAAAGTTCTCCCTAATTCTTAGGTTTGAGTTAAATTACATTTAAATTTTTTATCAGCATTTATTTAAGTAAATAAATATATGTATTTAAATATCGTAGTGAAAAATTAGAATTATTAAAATATTTTTCCATAAAAATTCGGCATTATTGAATAATAATAGGTGATTATAATCTTATACAGATGTTTCTTCATTAATGTATTCAAAGAATCCCAATTCCTAATCATGGTGAGTATTAATAGCTACTAAAAAGTTAAATATCCTCTTGATAGAAGATAATGCCGCGGATATCCGTCTTATTAATGAGTTTTTAAAGAAGTCATCAGATACAATATTTGACATTAAATCATGTGTTCGACTTTCTGAGGGTCTAGAAAATCTCAAAAAAAGGGATTATGATATAATTTTATTGGATTTGACCCTTCCGGATAGTAAAAGAGAAGCAACTCTTGAAAAAATCTTAGAATATACTGAAAAGATACCAATAATCATTTTGACGGGATTAGATGATAAAGAAATAGCGTTAAATTCTCTTAAAAGAGGAATTCAAGATTTTTTAGTAAAAGACGAGATTAATACCAATATTCTCATTCGATCCATCTTGTATGGAATTGAACGCCATAAAATTAAATATAGAAGAGATAAAAAAAAAGAGCTTTCCCGAATAGAATTAGATGAGAAGGATAAAGAAATCCTAAATATTTTACAGGATCATTTTAAAATATCTTATAAAGAAATTAGTGAAAAAGTCAACTTAGCAGCTAGTACTATCCACAATAGAGTTCAGAATATGATACATGAAGGAATTATAAAAGAATTTGATACTTTTATTGACCCATTTAAAGTAGGCTATAAAACTTTAGCAATAGTTAACCTCGCTG
>CAYUTF010000078.1:5838-9244 GCA_964447495.1 uncultured archaeon | reverse complement strand
TTTATTGACCCATTTAAAGTAGGCTATAAAACTTTAGCAATAGTTAACCTCGCTGTAGATCCCATTGAATTAAACGAGGTCGTCAAAAATTTAGTAGATTTTAATGAAATCCAACTTGTAGCTACATCCGCAGGGGAATATAATCTAATTTTAAAAATTATTGCTGAAAATGAGAAAGAGTTATGGAGATTTATAAATGAGAAAATTTTAGTGCTAAAAGGAATCAAATCGCAAATAAATGTCTCAAGTTTTATAGATATATATAAATTGACTCATAAAATAAAATTTAAAATAAAATAAGTTTAAGGAAAGATACCTCTTAATTCAATAGCTCTTGCCAATCTTTTTATAGCAATCATATAGGCAGCTATCCTTAAAGTTACTCTTTCTTTTTTAGCTAAGTTATAGATTTCATCAAAAGTAGATACCAGGATATTTTTCAGTTCATGATGAATTCTCTCCAATTTCCAAAAATAACTATGGATATCTTGAATGTATTCGAAATAAGAGACACATACGCCTCCTGCATTCGCAATAATATCAGGAACCACAATAATTTTTCTCCTTCGTAAGATTTCATCTGCTTCAGGAGTTGTTGGGCCATTAGCTCCTTCAACGATAAATTTACAGTTTATATCTTCAGCATTAGACAAATTAATTTGATTTTCAATTGCTGCTGGAATTAATATATCGCAGTTAATAGTTAGAAGTTCCTCATTTGAAACAAATTCATAACTTTCATCCATGTAATCTCTTAAAAGGCCGCCATTATCTCTCCATTCTAGTAATTTTTTTAAATTTATACCCTCTTTATCATATAAGCCACCACTTACGTCTGAAATAGCTATGATTTTTATACCTTTTTCATATAAGATCTGAGCTATGTTCCCACCTACATTACCAAATCCCTGTATTACTACTTTTGAAGATTTAAGATTCCAATCTTCCTTTTCACATAAAGCTTCAATAATATAAAATAAACCCATTCCTGTAGCAGATTCTCTTCCCACGGAACCTCCTATTTCTATCGGCTTACCTGTCACCACTCCTGGAATACTTCTTCCCTTCTGCATTGAATAAACATCCATCATCCATGCCATAATTTGCGGATTAGTATTGATATCAGGAGCAGGTATATCTATATCAGGACCAATAATGTTAATAATCTCTGCTGTATATCTTCTAGTTAGTTTTTCAAGTTCTCTACGAGATAATTTTGTAGGATCAACGCATACTCCCCCCTTTGCACCCCCTAATGGAAGGTTTAAAAGACTATTTTTCCAAGTCATCCATGTAGCTAACGCTTTTACCTCATCAAGGGTTACATTAGGTGAAAAACGAACGCCTCCCTTACCAGGTCCTCGAACTGTAGAATGATGAACCCGATACCCTTCAAACACTTTCAAATTCCCATTATCCATTAAAACTGGAATAGATACAATAAGAGAACGTTCGACTTTTTTCAGATATTTTTTAATATTTTCATCTAGGCCCATCTTTTCAGCAACAATATCAATTTGCTTTTTTGCCATTTCAAATGGGTTAACATCTACCTTAATATCTTTGGCTATTCTTTTGGAATCTTCAATTTCATCAATTAATACAAAAGCTTTTTTATAAATTATATTCCCCCCTTATTAATCCTTAAACCAAACCGAATAAAATTCACTCTCATTTTTTTTTACAAAATTGATTAAATGAAGTATTCTCATTTAAATTATGTTGTTTATATATTATAAATCTAACGAATGTTGTTCCGTCAATAAGGAAATGGAGTGAAGAATATTCAGTATAACTAGCCTAGAATAAAAGAAAATACAAGTTTGATAAAAAAAAATGAGCTTTAGCACTAGAAATTGGTTTGAAAAGTAAAAAAAGAATTAAAAAAGTTCAGGAATATTTGTTCATTCTTTTGTGAAAATTACCATTTATTAAAGTTATGATCTATTTTTCCTATGCCATCAATACTGATTTCATTCCCTCTATAATAAACCCATCCTTTTACATAAAGTAGTATTTCTTGATAATCAATATTTAATATAGGCCAGATCTTCTTTCGTGTGAAGTGAGAAGTGATTGGAACGGCTTTGATTTTGAGATCGGGTGATTCTATCATAAAAGGCTTCATGGGATTTTCAGGATCATAATGAAAATTAGAGGGTGCGGGTAAATAAAATCCATTATCATTAAACCAAAAGAAGTTATAATTATGAGCTAGCCCCGTATCATAACGGCAATCCATAACGATTCCTGCAATATTCTGAGCCCAAAAATGAAGCCAATGAGTTGTTGAGTGGCTCGGCTGTATGCCCCAATTATGTTCAGAGTATCCAAATCCTTTAATATTCAGCATTTTTGAATTATTGATAGCTAAATTACCACTCATTTCATTCTTAATAAATTGAGTTATGAAATAGTTAATTTTCTTAGTATATAATCTGTTTCGATGTATTGGAACTAATGGCTTCTGAATAATATCGGCCTTAACCTCTTTTGTTTCAACGTGGATGTCCCATTGGGTTTCTGCACTTCCAAAAAATTTCAGAGACCCCCATTTTCCCTTAGCATAAATGTCTGTTTGATTTCCAGGTTTTGCATGGAAACTTGTGAAATAATCCTCTGCCCATCGCTGATTATTGTGATAATCTAATACTTTTATTGAGACATAGCTAGTAGGGAATGCTTTCATTACTAAAAAGACATAATAAATTTGTTCATCAGAATCTAACCCTTCAAAATACCACCATTGTTTATAGCGCTTATAAGCAGATAACCCATGTCGGCGAATATCGATACTTTTATATCCCTCATCTTTCATAATAATTTATTAAACCTTTTCTAATTTTAATATTCTTCTCATCGACCGTCTAAATATTTTTAATTATCCCTTTATTAAGTTCCATAATTTTTTAGAAGTTACCAAGAATTACAATGTAGATTAATATATTCTTATTGATTATAAATGCTTAATGGGAATAGGTATTAAAATCAGTGTTGTTTTTTAATAGTTCTAAAAAGCTAAAACTTATTAGAGAGAAAACACTTTTATATTTAATTCTTTTAGAGATAAAAGAGTTTTCTTAAAGTAAAAAACTGGTTTTAAAATTGGTACAAGGAACAGTAAAATGGTTTAATAGCCGAAAAGGCTACGGTTTTATAACTTCTGAAGACAATCAAGATGTTTTTGTTCATTTTTCTGCGTTAGCTGGAGGAGATGATGAATACAAAACATTAAATGAAGGAGACAAAGTAGAATTTGAGACCACAGAAGGAGCTAAGGGTCCTCAAGCAGCAAATGTTGTTGTTACCCAGAAAGCACCTCGACAATCTACCTCATTTAGTAAAGGTAGAGATCGTGGTGGTCGAGGCGGTAAACGATCTCCTCGTTATTAAATTCTTAAATAGA
>CAYUTF010000078.1:0-5738 GCA_964447495.1 uncultured archaeon | reverse complement strand
ATGAAAGCAATTGTATATGAAGAATTTGGACCGCCGGAGGTCCTTCAACTCAAAGAGGTAGAAAAACCTATTCCCAAGGACAATGAAGTACTGGTAAAAGTATATGCAACAACAGTACATCGGGGGGACTCTAGAATGCGAAGTTTCACAGTCCCTCGTGGGATGGGACTCCTCGCGCATATGGCTCTTGGTTTCAAAAAACCAAAAAAACCCATACTAGGGATGGAGTTAGCCGGGGAAATTGAATCAATAGGTAAAGACGTTAAGTTGTTTAAGAAAGGTGACCAGGTTTTTGTATCTACCTTCGGGTTGGGTTTTGGTGGTTATGCCGAGTACAAATGTGTGCCTGAAGACGGGATTATGGCATTAAAACCAGTCAATATGACTTATGAGGAAGCCGCCGCTGGACTTTCTACTGGGGCAGTTATGGCATTGAAATTCCTTAAAAAAGGAAATATCCAGAGCGGACAAAAAATTCTTATCTATGGTGCTTCTGGAAGTGTAGGCACATTTGCGGTACAGTTAGCTAAGTACTTCGGAGCAGTAGTTACTGGAGTATGCAGTACTTCGAATTTAGAATTGGTGAAGTCTCTGGGAGCCGATAAGGTAATTGATTACACTAAAGAGGATTTTATAAAAAGTGGAGAGCTTTATGATATCATTTTTGATGCCGTTGGGAAAATCTCGAAATCAAATCGTAAGAAAGCACTAACTCCTAAGGGAACATTCATGTCAGTTCATGATAGGATAGGAGGCGAAAAGATTGAAAATTTAATTTACCTAAAAGAGCTTGTTGAGGCGGGAAAGTTAAAATCGGTCATAGATAAAACCTTCCCGATGGAACAAATTATCGAGGCTCATAGATATGTTGATAAAGGGCATAAAAAGGGAAATGTAGTAATAACTTTGGAACATAATAACAAATTATAGTAATTTGGAGGAAACCTTGTGAAAGCAATTGTATGGACAAAATACGGCACACCAGATGTTCTTCAGCTCAAAGATATAGCAAAGCCGACTCCCAAAGACAGTGAAGTACTGATTAGAATATATGCGACAACAGTATCAGCAGGAGACTGTGAAATGCGAGGGATGAAAACCGCACTCATATACCGTATCCCCATGCGCATGTATGTGGGTCTCATAAAACCAAAGAGAATCACCATATTAGGGATGGAGCTAGCTGGGGAAATTGAATCAGTAGGCAAAGATGTAAAAATACTTCAAGAAGGTGATCAAGTTTTTGCTGCTACCGGTTTTGTTGGTATTGGTGCTTGTGCGGAGTACATATGTTTACCTGAAAACCCTAAAGAAGGAGCGCTGGCAATAAAACCGACTAATATGACCTATGAAGAAGCCGCCGCTATTCCTGTTGGGGGCCTTGAAGCATTGCATTTTCTCAGAAAAGGAAAGATCCAGAGCGGTCAAAAGGTTTTGATTAATGGTGCTGGAGGTACTATAGGTACTTTTGCGGTACAGCTTGCTAAATATTTTGGGGCTGAAGAAGTTACCGGCGTGGATAGCAAGAGTAAATTGAATATGCTACGTTCCATTGGTGCAGACAAAGTCATTGATTACACTCAAGAGGACTTTACCAATAGTGGTGAGACCTATGATGTTATTTTGGACGTGATCCACAAGAGCTCTTTTTCGGGTTGTATAAGATCGCTAAAGAAAAAAGGAAGCTATCTTCAAGCTAACCATTAACTGTCACGAAGTGTTCGAGGGCTATGGACTTCAATGACAAGCAGCAAGAAAGTAATATCCGGGAAAGTATCTGAAAGAACTGAAGATTTAGTTTTCCTTAGAGAGCTTATTGAGGCGGGAAAGGTAAAATCGGTCATAGATAAACGCTATCCATTGGAACAGACTGCCGAAGCTCACAAGTATGTTGAAACAGGACAAAAAAAAGGGAATGTAGTCATAACTTTAGAGTAAATACTATGAAAAATAATTGTCCTGTATTAATAAAAAACATATAAACTCTGATTGGAGTTTTGATAATTATTTTTTTTTTATTCAAATTCAATGACGTTTTGATTTTGCCTCGAATTCATTCCATTAATCAGATTGAATTAAACTGAGAATTTTAGGTTCATTTATATTCAACAAAACAATGGAAATATATCAATTATTATATTTGGGATTGCTTTTTGTAATACAGCAAATTATTTATTTTTAATACGGGTTTATATAAAATAACATGGAAATACCAAAGCTTAATTTCGATGTGATTATCGTTGGGGCAGGAACATCAGGAACCATAGCAGCCAGATTTGCTGCTCAGCAAGGTTTAAAAGTTTGCCTAATTGATAATAATACTAAAAGTGATATAGGAACCAAGGTTTGCGGCGATGGTGTCCTTGCAACAATATTTAATTTTCTACACATCAATCCTCCTAAAGGAAACGAATTGTTGAGCCTTAAACGTGGTTTTCGAATTTATTCACCTGATCAAAAAAGTTGGTTAACGATAAAAATTCCCTTATATTTTGTAGATCGGTTAAGATTTGGCCAGAGACTTCTCAATGAAGCGATAGATTCTGGCATTGATCAATTTCTAGATAAAACAAGAGCTATAAATCTAACATATAATAAGGAGGGTGTTGATGGTATTAAAGTTAGGCTAAAAAGTGGTTCGAAAGTAGATTTAAAGTCGAAAATTGTCATTGATGCGAGTGGTTGTTATTCTACATTAAGAAGAACAATAAAAAGCACTCTCATAATAAACGAAATTCCTAAGAGGGATCTGGTACTATGCTTTCGTGACATAGTCAAGCTTCCATCTGAATCAAAACTAACTCATGACCTTGATTATTGTACATTAATCATTGATCCCGATAAGCGATCACCGGGAGGATTTATTTGGTATTTTCCTAAAAGTGAAACGATTATTAACATCGGCTTAGGCACTTTTATACAATATAATGGATCAATAAAAGAATACTTTCAAAAGTATGTTTTTGATTACTTTATTACCCAACCTAACTTTAATATAATCTCTTCAGCAGGAGGCGTCGTTCCGTTAAGAAGACCATTGCCCTCCTGTGCTGACAATGGTATTATGTTTGTTGGAGATGCTGCATGCCATGTGGATCCTGCCAATGGTGGTGGTATTGATGTTGGAATGAGAGCGGGATATCATGCTGCTCAAGTAGCTAAAAAGGCCTTAGTTGCAAATGATTACTCCCTAAAAACCTTATGGGAGTACAATTCTATCATTATGTCAGATTTTGGTTTAAAACATGCTGCTTCAGACATCATAAGACTCTTCTTTCAATATAAACCTTCAAAAGACCTTAATTTTATCATTAAAAAGAATATTTTAACTGACATTGATATTAGTAAACTTTGGTTTCATGGGGAGTTAGATTTAAATTTTAAAGCAACTATTAAGAAAATCATTAAAGGAATCACTCGACCAAGATTATTACTCGAATTAAAGTCCCTAATGAAATATATGAATAATGTTATTGATCTCTATAAACACTATCCTAATAGCGTCGATTCATTTAAAGATTGGAGAGAAAAAGAAACTTCACTTTTTGAAGAAATATATTCAAAATTTATTAGAACAAACTTATCTTGAATTAAGATACTTTTTTAGTAAAAGTTTGATGGAAATATTATAATTAGATTTAAATAATAATTAAAAAAAAATCCAATATTATTTAGTTCAGAGTTTATCTTTCATTTCTTCGTAGATATCCAGAGAATCAGGATTCCGTAAAGCACCTCTGTTAGCTACTGGCATACCTCTTAGAATTTTAGTAACCGCTATTTCTACTTTCTTACCGGAAAAAGTATAGGGAATACCTTCAGAAGGTACATCGTAAATTCTAGATGGTACATGTCTAGGAGAAGTTTTTGCTCTTATAATTTTTCTAATTTTGTCTTGAAGATTATCTGTTAATGCAGTGTTTTCACTTAATTGTACGAATAAAATAATTTCTACGTTCCCTTGATCATCTGGTAATCCAATTGCTAAACTGTCAGTTACTTCGGGAATTTGCTCAACCACATTATAGATTTCAGATGTTCCTATTCTTACACCAGAAGGCTTTAATGTGGCATCTGAACGACCCCAAAAAGTAATTCCTCCAGTATCACTATGTTCCACAATCCAATCGCCATGTCGCCAAACATTAATTCCCTGGTCTTCATAAAATTTGAAATAAGCAGCTTTATATTTTGTCATATTATCATCATCACCCCAAAAATATATTGGCATCGAGGGAGCAGGAGCTTCGCATACAAGTTCAGCCTGTATATCTTTAACTGGATTGCCTTCTTCATCATAAGCTTGAACTTTCATTGCTAGTGCTTTCCCTTGCAGTTCACCGGAATATACGGGAAGAATTGGAAGTGCTCCTGCAAAACAACCATTTATGTCTGTTCCTCCTGAAATTGAGTTAAAGTAAAGATCTTTTTTGATCTCTCTATAAACCCATTCAAACCCTTCTGGACTCAAGGTACTAGCCGTTTGAGAGATTTCTCTTAAGGAGGATAAATCATATTCCTCTTTTGGCTTCAATCCTTGACCCATTAAGAAATGAAGGTAGGTTGCGGAAACTCCAAAGATTGAAATTTTATGTTTTTCAATTAATTCAAACATTCTGAGGGGGTGGGGATATAAGGGATTGCCATCATAGAGAAATATTGTTGCACCTACAGCTAATGAGCTAACAAGCCAATTCCACATCATCCATGAAGGAGCGGTAATATAAGTAATAATATCGCTTCTTTTTAAATCAGTAGATAGAATCAGCTCTTTAAGATGATTGATTAGCACCCCACCAATGCTCTGGAGCATGCATTTTGGTTTCCCAGTAGTTCCTGAAGAAAACATAATATAGAGAGGATGGTTAAAAGGAAGCTGAGCAAATTGCAGAGATTGCTCTTTTTTTGATATAAAATCATCCCAATGTACTGCTTTTGGAACATGACTAATATCTGCTTTTCCGTCTGAAATATAAGAAACGACTACCACTTTTTCAATAGAAGGGATTGCATCAACAACTTGTTTAACATTAGAAGAAATCTCAAATTTTTTATCTCGATAAAAATATCCATCAACAGTAAAAAGAATTTTTGGTTCTATTTGATTAAATCTATCAATAACAGCACTTGCTTGCAATTCAGCACCGCAAGATGCCCAAATAGCGCCAATACTTGCGGTTGCAAGCATTGCAACAGGAGTCTCAATCATATTAGGGATGTATGATACCACTCGATCTCCTTTTTTCACACCCATATCCATTAAAGCTCTTGCTAATTTTGCTACTGTTCTGTTCAACTCAGCATAGGTCATCTTCTTTGATACTTTTGTTTCGCCTTGGAAAATAAATGCTAATTGATTATCATTAAATTTTAAGAGATTTTCTGCAAAGTTCATTTCCGCCCCAGGAAACCAATTAGTGCCAGGGAACTTATTAATATCCTCTACTACTTTATTATAGGTTTTTGAAGCAATAATTCCACTATATTTCCACATTGCTGCCCAGAAATCAGCAATATTTTCAACAGACCAATGATAGAGCTCTTTCCCTCCCTTGAGTTGTTGGTTATATGATTTATTTACTAAAGCAATAAATTTAGATGCTTCCGCATCATTTATCCAACCTTGAGAAGGCTCCCAGAGCTTTTTACGCTCATCATTCACAATTTTCACTCTTATTTTTCTTAATTTTAAATCTATTGACTTTTAATATTTTGTATTAAACCTTCCTAAATTAAAA
>CAYUTF010000077.1:9753-15398 GCA_964447495.1 uncultured archaeon | reverse complement strand
ACTTACGGTATACGTGATTTAGTCGCGTGTATCACAATAACTAGGTACAATATCGAGCATTTGCCAAGGATGGTCGAGGAGCTAACCTCCGAGGGGATTTGGGCGATAATGACGCCCTTGCAGGTTGGTGATGAAACCCGGGAGTATGGGAGGTCCTCTAGGGAGCACCAGGCCACTCAGGAGCAGGCAGAGCGTGTTGGAGCAACCATAGAGACCATGGCTAAAAGCGGTGGGTATCTATTGCACAATGATTCTGAGTGGTTTTCTCAGTGGGGTGATATCTTTGTGAGCAATGGGTGGAAGTGTACTGGAAAGGCTGCATTAACCATCGATGCCGATGGTAAGATTCGATATTGTGTCGACCATCCGCTGCCCGAGGATATCTATGCTTGGGAGATGACTGACCCCAAGCGAAGGAGTAGGTATCAGGAGCTTATCGATGCTGGGGTTCCGTGCACAGGTTGCAGTTGGGACCAGAATGTTGAGTGTTTACGGCGGTCAAGGGACTCGAACGTAGGTGTTTCTGAGGGTAGGAGGAGGTCCAGGCATGAGGTTCCCGACGACAAGCTGTTGAAGTTGAAGCCGGCGGCGAGAAAGTGGTTCGTGAACAACCCACGGTTGGAAAGGGTAAAGGTGTGACATGGGAGAAGTGACGATTGCTATTCCTACCCGAGGTAGACAGGATTTTCTTGCAGTCCTTCTAGCATCTATTGCGAATGATGTTCGAAACGTTGCTGAAGTTTTGATTATTGAGAACGGGCCAATGACTGAGCAGTACACGTCCGGGGTAGTTCTTCGTATGAGTGAGTTGTTAGTCTCTTTGGGGGTAAAGGTTACAGCTACGCATATTGGGGATGTTGGGCGTCAGGCATCCCAGGCGAGAAATTTTGCGCAGATTCATTGTACGTCTGAGTTTTTGATTTGTGTTGACGACGATATGTGGTTTGAGCCTGGAGTTATAAACCGGATGTATCGTATGTTCAGCATAGCTGAACGGCGGGCTGAAGGGCCGGTAGTTTTGTCTGCATTGACCCCCTATGTAAATTCGGAGTGGGATGGACCTAAGGCAAATGACAAGTTGGATATGCCCGGGAAGGATGAAAAAATCATAGAGGTTATACCTACCCCAGGTCAAAATATGCCGTTTCAGTTGATACTGAAGCAGAATTGTTCGTTTCAGGATTGTGAGGTGTCGGTGGATGCTTTACGTTGGTCGGATGCTTTAACCCCCGGGGTTTATTTTATGCGTCCTGACATCTCAGTTCCAAATTGGGATATTTCGGATCAGAGTTTATACACTGACATTGCCTGGAGTTTGCAGTTAGAGATTCTTCGGGGGTACAAGTTTTGTTTTGATTTGGGCAGCAGAGTTTATCATTTGCATGCTCAGAGTGGGGGTACCAGGTTGGGCGAGGGGAATTACTCCAAGCCGAGAAAGTTTTATGAAGCAAATTTGAAAGCGATAGAAAAGCTTTTGGAGATGAAGGTGGGTAGCGATGGCGTATAGTGTGTGTATTCCTACAGTGGGGAGAATAGAGACATTGCCTACGGTGTTGTTTTCTATATTGGGGCAGAAGGGGGTTTCTGAAGTCATTATTCTGGATGAGGCATCAGTTCCGGTTTGTGAGTCCTTTGTGGTTAACCAGGCATTGGACCTTTTAAGTTTGTCTAAGGGGATTGAAGTTCGAGTCATACGGCGCCGGAGAAGGGGTGGGATAGGGAAAGCCAGAGTCGATCTTATTAATGAAGCAAAGAACGATTATATTGTGATGGTTGACGACGACGTCGTTTTAGGGGAACGGTGTGTAAGTAAATTGGTCACTTATGCGTTGGAATATTCGTCGTGGGCCGTACCCACCTGTGTGTTGATTTCCGCTGGGCTCGAGTTGGATGGGTATACTGACCAGGTAGTGGATGCTGATGAGCCTAAAGTGAAGCAGTGGACGGAGAGATACCCCTGGTTTATGCCTTATTTTAGGTACAGTAAGGTTGTTTTGGAGACCAAGTTGAGTTGTGCAGGCACTCAGTGCATAGCTTTTAGCAGAGATAGAGTTAAGGACTCGTTTGATTTTTTAGCCAAGAATGGAGCTCTCCCTAGGGAGGACACCCTGTTCACTAGGGTTACCGGGCCAGGGGTGTTTTATTCTGGGGTGGAGTGTTATCATTTTGAGCATAAGTCTCAGGTGACTAGAGGGCAGTGGGATAGTCGAATGTTTTATAGGATTCATGAAGCAATTTTGAAGGACCCTGAGGCATATGTAAATTTAATGGGTGAGTGAATGAAGATTTTATATGTTTATAATGGTTGTGAAGACGACCAGTGGTTTACTGAGTTAGGGGCTATGTTTTCGTCTCGTGGAGCCGATGTTAATTTTGTTTATTTTGACCCAGAAGATTCCGAGGAATATTTTAGTATAGTTGAGGAAGTTCTGAGGATAGGGCCACACGTAGTTCACGCCATGGCTTTGTGGAGTCCTCTTTTTGTTTTGCAGATTGTTAGTGGTATTCCAACGGTAGTTCAGGCTGTAGATAATTATAATGGGGATATTCGAAGATTTTTTGAAAGTGAGCCGCGAAAGGGGCAGACCCATGATCGATTGAGGGCTTTTACTATGTCTCAGGCTTCATTCTTGGTAACATCTAACAGGGGAGCAGAAGCTGGACTTAAAGTTTACGCCCCGAATGCATTGTATGTGCCTCGACCCATAGGTTTTAGGTATGAGGGTTTAGCATGTCAGGAAGGGGCTATTGGAGTTATTAGTTCATCTGAGTTGGGAGTAGATGCGATTAGGCCAGCATTTGATGTTGAGCTGGAGCGTTTGCGAATACCTTACGAGTTTGATAAGAATTTATGTAAAAGTTATTCTTGCATAATCATTTGTCCTGGAGTAGAGTTATCGGCAGATGGTGTTGAGCATCTGTGTTCTATGGGGGTTCCAATTGCTAGGCCATCAAGCGTTAAGTTTGACATTGAAGATGAGTTTAATTTTTTGGAATATTCATTGGACGATTGGCCGGAGTCCGCAAATAAGTTATGGTTAAGTTTAAGTTCTATGAATGAAGATATTTATGATAATGAGGTTGGGAAGATTAAGGCTATCCATGATAGGAGGTCTATTGAGTCTATCTACATGGCATATAAGCATATTTATGAGAATGCCGTTCGTAAGGCATTAATACGAACACCAGTTCGTGGATGGTAGTAAAGCATGGCTGTTGAAGGTAAGAGTAGAGATAGCGTATTTGCGGGTGATAGTCCTATAGGTAGACACTTAGCCAGATGGGATAGAGATATCCCACAAGAGAAGCGTACTTATGGGGTTAAGGTGTGTTTAGCCGGAGGTGAAGGGAAGTCTTTTAGGGACGGTCTATACAGAGTTGGAGTGCGGCATTTATTGGCCTCTTATCTTTACATGAGGAACTGGCTGAAGAAGCATTCCGTTGAAGAGATTGAAAAAGATTTGGGGAGGTTTGATTATTTAATCTTGGATTCTGGGGGTTTTACTCTCTTAAAGGAGCGAAAGAAGAACCCGGACTTTGGGGTTAAGATGGATGTTCGTGAGTATGCTGAGGAGTACTATACTGAGTTAAAGAGAATAGGGCATTTGTTCTCCATGTGTGCAGAGGTTGATCTGCCGTCCGAAGTTGGGGTGGATTATGGGGAGGCAATGAAAAGGGAGTTGATTTCTGGGGGTGTGCCGATAGTCCCTGTAATGCAAGGTCAACCGATAGAGTATTTCAAAAAGCTTAAGTGGTTTGACAATTTCCCTTATATCGCTATTGGGTCGGCAGTTATAGGGAAGGGGGATTATAAGGGGTGGCTGCGGGATGTTTTTAAGATAGGTAAGGAAAATGGGAACATTTTTCATGGGTTTGGGGCTACGGCCGAAGACGTTTTGTTTAAGGGCCAGTTTTATTCGGTAGACTCCACCACTTGGATTGACGGCGGTAAGTACGGTACGACTATGATATATGAAAATGGTCGTATTCGGTATTACGATATGGAGAGCAAAAGCATTCGGAAAAAGTATAAGCGGATGTTTGAGGAAAATGGAATTGTGTTTGCCGACATCATGAAGGATAAGGCTTTTGAAGTTAATATGATGAATGCGGTTGCTTGGAGGCAATTGGGTGAAGGGCTTAAGTATGATGTTAGAAATTCTTATTGGCTAACAGAGGAAGAGAGAGAAGCTGCGACTACCATAAAGGAGTCTGTATATAACAAGGACGGACTGATTGATAGGAGTCAGTCTATTGCCAGGGCTCAGCTAAGACGGAGCAATATTAAGCGAGACCCACGGCGAGATGATAGAATTCATGAGCCGATTAATTGTAGTACATGCTTCTTTGAGGGGAAATGTCCGAGGTATAAGCCGGGAGCTCCATGTGGCTTCGATATGAACTTGCAGATCGAGAGTGAGATAGATTTGCATAGGGTCATGAAGAGCTTGGTAGAGACGGCTTATGGTAGAGTTATGAACGGTGTTTTATTTGAAAAATTACACGGCGGGTCTCTTGATAAAAACGTATCCGCTGAGTTAAAGACTTTGGTGGGCATAGTTAAAGATCTTCGCGATGTTTACATGCCTAAGAAAGGCGGTAGCCAAGAAGAGGATGGGGAGTCGTTCACCCTTTCAGGAAAGGCTACTTCCAAGGGTGTGTTAAGTCAGATGCTTTCCTCAGTTTTTGGGGCCGATAGTGATTCCAAGGATGGGGAAGTTGAAACTATTAACGTAACTCCCGAAGAAAGCCGGGAGGAATAGGAGTGATCATGGAAGACCAGAAATTTGATTGTGGTAATGAGGGTGTTGATTCGGAGGATATTTCTTCGTTTGATTTCGAAGCATGGAAGCATCAAGGAACCAGGGTTTACGAGACTTTGGGGGAGAAGATTGCCGCGATGCAGGAGGAGCTCGATGACCTCAAGGCTCAGCGGGTTGGGATTGGGGAATCCCTAGGAATGATTCGGCAGGCTCCGGTGATTTCCAGAATCAAGGTTCGTCCGAGAGTTCTGAAGCTGCTTTCGGAGGCTGGCCGGCCGATGTCCCGTGAGGAGGTTTTCAATGTATTGAAGGAAGAAGTCCCGAAGTTGGAACAAAAGTCCTTTGATGAAGCCGTAAAGCGGATGTTGCTTACCGAGAGTGTGCCTGTGCAAGAGGCTGATGGACTTTTAAGCTTGATTGGCTAAGCTTAATAAAGTCAGCCTATCTTTAAAGTCGATTTCACTAATAATCCATAATTACACTAAATCTCATTAGACATTGTTGATTCTTGACACATTGCATCTATTGATATACTATTGATTATTCTTTTGTGACGGGACAGTCCCTGTCATGATGTATGGATATTCTTATGTTAGAGGTCTTTAGATGTTATTGTGTGTATATGAAGACGTCTACGTATATGAATACGGGGTGTAGAGGTTCATCCAAACTAGATTGTGTCTAATTAAAAGAAGGAAAAGTCATGAGTGCACATCGTAAGGTAGGAAGGGCTGTAAATTGGAATAGACATCCGAAGCCGAGGGAGAAGAAGCCTTATCTTATGGGAGAGGGTCTTGGAAATTGTTTGGGTCTTGAGGGGCCTAAGTACACAAGGGATGCAAGAGTCCTAGAGCAGATAGCATATGACAATTGGGTGTATGC
>CAYUTF010000077.1:3486-9653 GCA_964447495.1 uncultured archaeon | reverse complement strand
TTGAAGGATACCTTGACCTATATTTTTGGATTGATTAGATGGAACCGACCATTAAGTATTAGGGAGGCGAAGCAGTTTGGGGTACGTGTTAAGTAGTTAGATATATGGAGGTTTCATGAGAGACTTTAGGTTCGGAGAACTTTTGTTGGTTTTGTTTATCGTTATTGGAGTTTCTTTTTTGGTGTTCCGGGGGTGCGAGGCAGAAGAGGTTATAGGAAGTGAGGTTAATAACGACCCATTTCAGTTGAACCAATAGTAGAGTAGACATGGTTTGAGGAGGTGATGTATGGTTGATTATTCGTTTAGTTTTGATTTTGGAGTGTACGATCCCAAAAGTAAGGCGTACGAGGTCATAAAGATGCCTCAAATAAGCATCGAAGATGGGTGGGAGGCGATAGGGCTCAGATCGTTTAACCGCCTATTGGAGGTTACCGGCCTTGTCAGAGGAGGGGACGTTTATAATTTAACTGCAAGCGGACATCCTCATGAATACGGGCGTAGGGGTTTAGGTTGTTCATTGCAGTATCTTATTGTAGTTCCTAAGTCGTGCAGTTGGTTACACGATATGAAGAGAGAGATTTTCAGATGTCGATCTAGCAGCCCAGTTCTATTCTCAGTGACGAAGTTGAAGCGTATTACCTTTAGAGAAAAGCAAGAAGTTCGTGACCTTTATGGGTTGAGAGAGCAGACCTATTGGCCGGCGGGAGGTCATCCTTCTAGGCATATAGGTTATAGGCGTTAGGGTATGTAGAGACACAGTTTGGGGTTCAACACTTAAAGGAGTTCTAAATGTCAGTAGTCGCAGCTATGATTACGTCGATGGATGGGGAGTCGTTCGAGATAGGTGTTTCTTCTGATGGGCAGGCTAACTACGACGGGGGTTTTTGTGTTCGGAGTGAGGAAAAGATTCTCGTGTTGGGGTCTGAGGGGAATCAGTTTTTAGTAGGAGTTGTGGGATCGTTTAGGTTTAGGGATTTAGTGTGGGAGGATGGCTTTAGTGATTTTGCTTTTCGGAGTCAGAGTGATGTTCGAGTGTTTAGGAATCTGCTTATGGGGCTGATGGACGATGAGGTGATAAGTCATTCGGTAGATGCTAATGGTTTAGATTTTCAGATGGTGTTAGCCTGCGGAGTAGGGCTGTTTACTCTTCAGTCCGATTTGCAAATTTCGTGTCATTCGAGTTATTGTGCTGTTGGTGAAGGTTCAGAGGTGGCTTCTGGAGCCTTATACTCGGGGGCTAAACGGAGTACAGGTTCTGCACTGAGGGTCGCTATGGATGCGGTAGAGGCTGCGTGTTTGCACAGAGTTGATTGTGGGTATCCAATAACGGCTAAAGTTTTAAGACGCAATAAGACTGGAATAGTTGTTCAGTCTAGTGTATTACAAGAGGAGGAGTTGCTTGGGAGGGTTAGTAGGATTTAGTTAAGGTTGTGGAGGGTGCTATGAATATCGAAAAAGCACATGTAGGTATCAGTGATGTTGGTCGGCTATGCCGGATTTTTTCAGAAGTTGAAAATCGGGTTCAGATGTGTACTTTGCAAGCCGGTCTGAGTTGCGGGTATCACCGCGAGTATTGGTTAGGAGAAGTGTCACGAGCTGAAAGGAGACTTTGGGCATTGTCTAAGAATGTCGGTGTTCTATTGGATAATGTTGAAAGTTTGCCCGATGCTGGGTTGCGATGCTAAGCAATTCACTTGCGGTATATTTATTGACAATTATTTTCTGCTTTGATAGAATTCTAATCATCGATTAAGGGTTAATGGGTTTTTAGAGGCATGCAGTGGTAAAGGTTTCTATAACATTAAGGTCTTTGATCACGCATTCTGAAGTCAATGTATTTGGAGTACGAGTTGGTTTATTCGGGCCAAAAGTGTTTAGTCTAGTCTTAGATTCTTTTGACTTTGACTATGCACTATCTTCTTTGGGGGTCTCGGCAGGGATGAGGTTAAGAAAAGGTTCTGCATTGAGAGATATAGTTGCAGTTCGGTACGTAGACGGTCAGTTGCCTCCAGAAGGTTTTAGCTCCTTAACGATATTGCCTCAAAAGAGTGGATTATACCAGGCAGCAGTAGTTTTAAGCATGTAGTTCAGCGTGGGGTTGGAGGTACAATGAACGCGAAGATGGATTGTATGTATACGTATATAGTAGTTTCCGGTATTGTGGTAGAGGGTGCAGTATCTATGATTAAGAGAAAGTTTAGACTGGTGTCTTTTGACACTCCTCGTGAGAGCCAAGAGGTCATTTCCTATCTGGATAAGACTGGATGGTTTAGGGACGACAAAGTCAAGTGGATAGAAGTCTATAGAGCCAGTCTTATGGGTGGGAGCAAAGAGGAAAGAGCGGTGAGTTTGGACACTCTGTTTAAGACGGAGGGAGAGAGGTTGGAGGCTTAGGTTTAGTCGGAGGGGTAGGAAGGGGTTACTTTGGGCACAGTACATAATTTAGACGAATATAGAGAGCATGTAATTTTGGTGGATCGGGATGGGGGGGCTCATGTAGTTCAGTTGTCACATCTTGAGGAGATTGCTAAGGGCAAGATGTCCTTTTATGAGATAGATGGATGGGAGACGCTTGTTCCGGTTATTGTGGAAGAGTGGATTGATTTCATTCGAGGGGCGGCAGGATAGTAGAAGGAGCTTGAGCTGAGTAACATTGGAAGGAGAGGCTAAGGATGGCTGAAGCACAGGATTTGAGGGTTGTGGATATGCTTGAGGAGTTGGAGGAGATCTTGGAGGAAGATCCCAAGGATAGTGGGTTTTCTGAGAAGGACATAGAGTTTATCCAGGACACTCTGGAGTTTGTTGAGGGTGGTGATGAGATGACCCCAGATCAAAAGCGCAAAGTAGAAGATCTATGGCGCTCATGCTACATTTAAGGGGGTTAACGTGATAAAGAGGATAGGGAAGAGTTCTTGGGGGATATACTCCAGAGATGGAAAGCTCCTAGAGAAGAGGGATACTCGAAGGGAAGCTGAAAAGAGGCTTGCACAGATCGAGTTTTTCGCGAATACTGATAAGGGTAAGAAATCCAAGTGAAAGGAGCTTTTATGTGCAAGGTTCTTCTTGGATTGTATCTGGTTCTGGTCCTCGGAGGAGCTTCGGTAGCCGCGGAAGAGATTTGTGACACAGATCTTGTGGTAGAGTCCGGGGTCTCATTGGACCAAGAGGTTGTAGCATGCAGTTTAGTGGAAGTGCTTGAATACGCTCCGAAGGACGTAGAGGCACAGAAGGAGGCAATTAATCATCAATCACGGTATAGGGTACGGTTAGGCCAGCGAATACGTATTACAGGATTTGAAAAGCCATTCATACGTATTGAGGTAGAGCGGAGCTGGAATGGTTCCGGCGAAGTGCATCAGTACATCAAGCTTTGAGGTCTCCGTGAGACAGGGTCTGTTTTAGCTAGCCAGCTAATTTTGTGGGGCGGGTGGAATAAACTCGGCGGGCACTGAGTCCTTCCCGCCCCACTTTTCAAGACGACGCTTAACGGTAGAGCACAAGGAGTATCTCCTAGAGTTGCGGGTTCGAGTCCCGCCGTCTTGTCTGATATTCATGGGATTGGGGGTGTTATGCGGGTATGGCATTTGAGCGTCCGCGATGGGCATGAAGCGAAGGGGTTTGAAAGAGCTCTGGTTATTGCAGATACGCCCAAAGAAGCTCTAGAGGTTGTTGGGGGGGATATCGGGAAGGCATCCATTTCGGTTAAGGATGTTGGGGATTATCTTGGGAGGGGTAAGAGAGGGGATATTGTGTATCTCCAGCGTTCGGCTTAGAGGGTTTCAAGCTGAGTATAAGTTTAAGGGCCAATGGTGGAATTGGTAGCTCCAAGAAGGAGCTTGAGCTGAGTAACATTGGAAGGAGAGGTTGAGGATGGCTGAAGCACAGGATTTGAGGGTTGTGGATATGCTTGAGGAGTTGGAGGAGATCTTGGAGGAAGATCCCAAGGATAGTGGGTTTTCTAAGAAGGACATAGAGTTTATCCTGGATACCTTGAAGTTTGTGGAGGGCGGCGAGGAGATGACTCCGGACCAAAAGCGTAAAGTCGAGGACCTTTGGCGTTCTCGCCACATGGCAGAGGATAGGTATACCGATGAAGATTGCTGGAGAGAGATAAATAAAGATTATCCAGATGAGCCGACGTATCAGGGAGCTTCGGGAACGGTGGAAGAGCGCTATAGGCAGAAGATGAGGTTGAGAGGGCGGTGAGAAGCCATAGGGTTTACGCAGCTGGATATAAGTTTAAGGGCCAATGGCGGAATTGGTATACGCAAGAAGAAGTTGAGTAGCAGTTGCTCGATATGGGTACGGTTAATGCCGAAACACTGTATACCATATAGGTACTGCATTACAGGTTCGAGTCCTGTTTGGCCCACCGAAGAAAGGACCTATAGTGGAGGATATTGTTTTTAGGTTTCAGTCTGGATTTTTAAGTTACTGGATTTTTAAGAAACCGAATGGTGAGTATTTTTTGAGGAGAGAAAATATCAATTTGAAAACTACTTCAGATGAAGAAATATCTGAGTTTGTAGTGTCTGCTTTTAGGGCAGCTTTTTCGGCTGGAGAATTTTCAAGAGCCTATGATATTCGAAAATTATTAGGTCTTTAACTCGTCGAGGCATGGCGATATCATAATGACAGTGGAAAGACACCGGTCTGGTGAGAGGCCAGTATTTTGGGCCAGTGGCGGAATGGTATACGCAGCAAAGCTTAGAGCTTGGTAACGGCTTGTGGGTTAGGTATTGCAGTCCAACAGGATGACCGAGTGGTTCGAGTCCACTACAGAAGCTTTGCGTTACCTTGCAGGTTCGAGTCCTGTTTGGCCCACGGAGGTTTGCCCAAGTAGGGCAGATTGAGTCCCAATTAACTTAGGCCGAGTAGGTTTGGCCGGAAGGAGTCAGAATGTACGATGACAATGTTTCAAAGGGTTCGTTATTAGCTATCAAAATTGAAAACTGGTTTACGTATCATCCCCCCAAGGGTGATCAGGCCGAGAGGTATGTGAAGATACGGGATGCGGCGAAGGAGTTCGCTCTAGTGGTTGCGCGGTGCACGCCGATTTCAGCCGACCAGACAGTTGCTTTGCGTCTGATTAGAGAGGCTGTAATGACAGCCAACGCAAGCATTGCCTGCGAAGAGGCATGTGAGGAGGCATGTAAAGGGTAATGAGTTTTGGGTGGCGTAATAGGGTCTTGCATGGGGTGTGGTTGGGGTATGACCCGATAATTATTTTAGAACGTGGCCGGAAATGCCATGGGAGGGGATTTCATCAATGGAAATTCGACTGGGATAGACGGCCGAACTATCTGGTGTGCAGCGACTGTGAGGCTAGAGCCATTCCCCATGTTTGCGATTGGGATCGGGTTCTAAGTTTGAGATCAAGAATTCTTGGGGAGGTTGAAGATATGGCAACAGTTTTGGTTGTAGGTTGTGTTAGGAGTGGGTTAAGTCTAACTATGCAGATGCTAGATGCGGGTGGATTTCCCTGTGTTGGGAAGTACCCAGCGTATGAGAAGTATGATTTAAAAAAAATCAATTGGAAGGAGTGCAGGGGCAAGGCAGTAAAAGTGGTGGATACTTACAAGCAGTTCCCGCCAGTAGGGTATTCCTATAAGATTATTTATTTGCAAAGGGATCCCATTCAGCAGGCGTTAAGCTTCAATAAGTTTCTGCGGGAGATAGTGGGTCAGCCGGAGCTGCCTTTGCAGTTAGTACAAGATTCCTTTGCACAGTCCTATGGCTTGATTAACCAGTGGTTTAATCGGTCTAAAGGAGTGAAGGGCATAGTGAAGTTTGAGGATATACTATCGAAGCCGCAGATTGTGGCTCGTAGGCTGGCCAGAATTGTAGGTCAAAAGTTGGATACTTCAGCTATGGCTAAATCTGTAGTCGACCGGAGTGCCAAGTGCTATCCGGGGTTTTTAGAGATGTCTTTAATAGACAAAGTAGAGGGTTTCAATGGAAAGGTTGTTTAGTTTTATTTGGTTTATAGTTTTGGGGTGCAGTTCTGGGAATGGAACGGATACGGATATTGATGGGGATACGGATACTCCTGCCGACACCGATACCGACACCGACACCGATACCGATACCGATACCGATACCGACACCGATACCGACACCGACACCGACACCGACACCGACACCGACACCGACACCGACGCCGACAC
>CAYUTF010000077.1:0-3386 GCA_964447495.1 uncultured archaeon | reverse complement strand
CCGACACCGACACCGACACCGACACCGACACCGACACCGACACCGACGCCGACACCGACACCGACACCGACACCGACACCGACACCGACACCGACGCCGACACCGACACCGACACCGACACCGACACCGACACCGACGCCGAGGGGGATGTAGGGAGTGATGAGGCATGCATTACAGACCAAAAAAAGTACTTGAAGGATTTTGGATACAGTCCTGAGAGTATGACCGTTGAAGATTTGGAGAGGGTATTGAGTTTATCTTCTGATTTCTGGGGTTCATTTCCGGTTTGCGAGTGAGGAAAGATGAGAACAGTAGAAGAAGTATTAGCAAGAATTGAAGAGATTGAGAACACTCTAGTTGGGAGCATGACTGTAGATGATTTATATGAGGTTCTTACTTACGAAGAGGCCAAGAGTAAGCTACGGCCAGAAGTTACGTTAAAAGATTGGGGGGAGGGGCAGTCAAGAAGTCATGAGAATGCCAGGAATAAATTAGTGAGGTATTTGCCTTTTGCTATAGAGAAGGCTGTAAATCATAGAGGTATTTCGGCAAGTAGAAGTGTGTCTCATTTTAAGAACTGGACTTGGTTAATGGAAGATTCGGAGGCTCAAGAGTTTATAGCAGACGAGGTGAATTACGCTATGTACGGGGTTCCAATTATAAAGTATTTACTTAACCGTTATAATGTTAAGTATGAGTTCTCCTCCCCAGAAGAACTCAGAATATTTGAGTGTATGGCCAAGGGGGAATGTTGTGGAAGCGGGATGTGCGAATGAGATTGGTAGTTTAGTCACTACTAGGGTAGTGACTTGTTCCTATTGTGGGGGGCGAGCGAAGTTTGTGTCTGGGGATGTGGTCTATGGTAGGACAGGGCCATGGTCTAGTATGGCCTTCTGGTATTGTGCTCCATGCAAAGCGTGGGTAGGTTGTCATAAAAGAAATTCCAAGTATGGCTTTATTGGTGATGAGCCTCTTGGAAGGCTTGCGGATTATGAGCTTAGAAGGGCAAAAAGAATCCTTCATAGTGTTTTTGACCCCCTATGGAAGCGTAAGTGGATGCCACGGGGGGTTGCCTATAAGTCGCTAGCGAAAGCGATGGGAATACCAGTGAAAGATTGTCATATAGGATATTTTGACTTAAACCAATGTAGGGAGGCTTATGTTGCGGTCAATGACATCCGCATGGGATTAAGTCGCTTCGATAGGTAGAAGACGAGTTCGAGTCTTGTCCGAAGTTCTAGCTTCACACCCTAGCCGGCATGGCGGCATCAGGGGTTTTTTCCCTTCTTTCCTCTGAGGGGTGTGGAGCTTATTTTTAGAGTCAGTTGGATCAAAATCAGCTCGGGGTAGGAGGATGGATGCATACTTTACAGGAGTATATTGAGTACGCAGCTTTGGTGAGTAAGCGGAAGGTTATTAATGAGTGCCATGATGATTACGGTTTTAGTCGTCAAGATATGGATGTAGCATGGGAGCTTTTAGCACAACAGTATTCTTTGGCGTCCGTCCAAAAGCTTCTTATAGAGTCATGTAAATTATTTAAAAAGCTTGGAATGGATTTTTCAGTGGAGAAGATTCATTCAGTGTTATCCCAAGTGAATAACGTGGGCGAAGTGTGATGTCAAAAAAGTTGAAAGCGTCGTGCGAAGAGATAACCCCTAGGAAGAAGGGGTCGGGTAGAGCCCGTCTCAAGGAATGGACTACAAGGGATGGTATGAGAGTCCGAGTGTGTCATATGACAGATACGCATTTAGTTAATACCATATTGTATATACGGAGAACCTGTTCTGAGAGATTTTGGAGGCTCATCTTTTCCGTAGAGGGGTCAGGGATTAAAGGAGAGATAGCCCGGGAGATGGTGGAGGAGGGAGTTGATGAGATGTTACGTTGTGGTGTAGATTACCCGGATATTTATTTTGATATGTTAGAAGAAGCTGACGATAGAGGTTTAAGTTCTTTAGTGGAGGAGTGAAGATGAAGAGGTTAATAATTCTTCGTGGTTTGCCTGGTTCTGGTAAGAGCACCTATGCGAGTGACCTGGTCGCTAAGCATAAAGATTTTCAAAAGGAGGCTCCACTCATAATAAATGCGGATAGTTTCCTTATGGCTGATGGTGAATACTTTCATACTGTCGAGAGAAGCAGGGATGCGCATTTACGGTGTATGCGGGAGTTTGTTTCTGGAGTGGTAGCTAGACATGAGTTGATAGTTATTGACAATACTAATACGAGTGCTTTGGAGATGGTGCCTTATGTTAAGGTAGCAGAAGCCCATAGGTACGAGGTTAGTATTATCTAAATGAAGTGCAGTATTGCGGATTCACTGAGAAGAAACATCCATGGAGTTCCGGAAGAGACTATTTGTCGGATGGCGATGAGGTTAAGTTCCCCTCTTCCATCGTTTTGGAATGATTTGTATAGTGTTTTTGAAGACTTTGACACTTCGGTGTTACATCAAAAAAGGAGATAAGATGAAAAAATTAGTAGTGGTAGCGACGTTTACAGACCCGATTCTGGGGACTTATTCAAACAACCCAGATATACATCTTGAGTACATAGCTTCAAAGTCGGCGGACAAAGAGAAGATGCAGCAGGAGATGGAGAACCTTCCGGCTGATGTTCTTCAGGACAGGGCAAAAACTGTTTTTCCGAGGAAGGACGGGGTACCTATATTCTATGACTATCAGGTCAAGGGGTTTCTAAAAGCGGCACTGGCCACGGTCGTAGAGTTCGAGCCGTATCAGATTTCAAAGACTAAAAAGATATCTAAGTACACTCATAAGCGGGTTGCGAGTAGTCAGTTCTTTGTAAACCCGAGGGAGATTCCCATTATTTTCCCCGAGAAAGGGGAGATAACAGAGTGCACCAGGCCTCTGAGAGCTGAAACACCTCTAGGGGAGCGTACCGCACTGATGACGTCCGAGGAGTGCCCAGAGGGGTCGACGATAAAGTTCTCTATTACGGTTATGACAGATGAGCTGGTGCCACTTGTTATACGGCTTATTAAGTATGGGGAGTATAAAGGGTTGGGACAGTGGAGGAATGCGGGAAAAGGCCGTTTTAAGGCGGAAGTTCTTGAAGTTGTAGACTTAGGAGAGTCCACAAAAGAGGAATCAAAAGGGGCCAAGTAAGCTTAGCCAAGGTATGGCATGGTACTGTTGGGTAATGTATACTTCCGTATAGGTGGAGTAATGAGGTCTACAGTGGTGTTATGCGGACATTGATTTTATTAGTGATGCGTTGTAGGGTAAGGTACCTTTTTTGCTAGGTCTTGTGGAGTTACGATTTAAGATGTTGTAGGGCATCGAAGTGGTTGGGTATATTTCAGTAGAGTATCTGAAAAGTGTAATACCGTTTAGTGGATTCTTAGTGTAGGTGAGGTATAGA
>CAYUTF010000076.1:0-15400 GCA_964447495.1 uncultured archaeon | reverse complement strand
TTTGATTTTGACCCTGAATCAGAGGCAGTAAAATCTTTAAAACTACTTTTTTCTAAATTAAAACAATTAAAACTAGAGCTTTTTGACTTATAACTAAAATAGAAGAAAGCTAAACCATTTCTATATAAGATTGCATTTATCTATATAGTCTATATAGACTTTCCCTAAATACCTACATTTTATATCTAGTAATTGAGGGAATCAAAATTAAAAAAGTAATTAAAATTGGTATAAAGAGGGGGTGAGAATATGGTTAAGAGAAGAGAAAATTTATTGGCTGCAGGAATGTTTTGCTTAGTAATTGCGATATTATTTAACATTCTTGGAAATACTCACATACTTTTGAATTTTGTAATATTATTTTTCTTAGGTTTAACTATTTTCTTTAATGCAAAATATTTAGTGTTAACTTCCTTAGAGAAAAAGAAGAAATAATAATCAATACCATATTTGTTTTTAATTAAAGCATATCTGATAGGTTAAGGTCTTGATCTTGCGCGATCTCTTTCCATTGCTCAATGGCTTCTAATGCTTCTGTTTCATTCATCTGTTCAATAGCATATCCTGCATGGACTATGACATAATTTCCCACTGTTGGGTTTAATAATAATGCAATAATCACATTTTGCTGCAAACCATCAAAATCAACTAAAGCAGTTGTACTATCTTCATTTATCTCTATTATTTTTCCAGGAATTGCAAGACACATAATATTATAAAATGTTTTAGAAACTATTTTTTATAATCTAGTCTGCTAAAAAAAATTAATTATTATAATAGAGAAAAAATTAAATAATTTTTTTAATAAATATCGCAAAATTATTATTAATAACAAATAAATTGCAAAATGAGGAAATCTTGTATGTTCTTAGAAAAATTATTGCATTTTCCCCGAACGATTTTTCTATTAATAATCACGATTATAGCGCTTTTAATCTTCATATTGGTTAATCAATTAGTATTTGCCCCCTTATCATCATTAGTTTCCACATATAACGTCTTAGATTTTGAACTTGCATGGACTCCTGAGAAAATATTTATCATATTCGCCAGTTGGGGTGCTTTAGGAATGGAAGCTCAAGCTTTAGGTGTATATTGGGACTTTTTGTATATAATTGGTTATGGCTTTTTTATCTTTGGATGTATTTTACTCGTATCTCGTATTCTAAATGGACGATTGCAGAAACTAGGATTATTTATGTGTATGACCCCCCTCATCGCAGGAATTTTTGACCTTATCGAAAATATTAATTTACTTATTATGCTTCAAAATCCAACTAGCTTCGGTTCCATTGTACCATTCTTAGCTTCTATAAGTGCTGTGATTAAATTTGCATTACTCTTTGTAGGAATAGGATTCTTCTTTATAGCCCTAATACTCTTAGTGATTAGTATCATTAGAAATAAATTAAAATAATTTTTTTCTTCATATCAAAAGATCCTATTATCACTTATGGTAATAAAAGGAGATAAGATCATCTAACCAATTAAATATCTCTTCTTTACTCAAATTGTCTAGGTTAAATTTTAATCGTTCTAGTTCTCTTAATAGATTTTGCATCTCGATCGGAATCTCTTTTTGAGATAATTCAAAGAGAAATTCATTGGTTTTTGAAATTAATCTTTTAATTTCAGAGACTATCGGTTCGATTCCTTCTAAATTATCAAACGATACTAAAAGGTTTATTAAATTAAACAAGTGTTCAGTTTTATTGGCTTTAAACGACGCGTCAAAGTTGTAATAGTATCTCTCTACATCATCATAAGGGATTAATTCATTATATTTATTTGAAATTTTAATAATCGATTTTACATTTTTAAATAACAGAGAAGGCGACCAAGTATAAATCTGGTATGTATTTTCCACTCTTCCAGTATAAACCGAAGGAATAAACTTGTTCGATTCTTTAAAGTATCCAAAAGGAATAATTATAAAATCAAGGGAACGTCTAGGAGATTTCTTATTCATAATATCAACATGCAAATCTTCAAGTTTATGTACGTTAACCTCCTTTTGATTTACGACATCAAACTCAATTTGACTTGGTCGCGGTTTATAAATATAAAATAATAACCCTTCGAATCCACGAACATCCAAGTGTATTGAAAAATCAATTTTGTCTCGAGTGATATCAAATTTGTCAAATTTAATATCTAATAGAATATGGGAATAACTCTCTATATATTGAAAAAACCATGGAGGCTCTCTTTTTGAACTAAACGACATTATTTTTAAACCTACTTTTTTTGCTTTATTAATTGAAAATAATTGGAAAAAAGGGATTAATATTAGATAAACGTTTGATAATTTAATTAGAGGTTATTTTTATTTTTATTTTTTCGGATTATCCCAACTTAGGATAACTTAATCATTTAATTAAATAAAAAAAAATAATAAAAAAAATAAATAAATAAAGGGTCTATTATAAACCCAATTTTTCTAATACGGATTTCATTCGAGTTCTGTGAAATTTAAGCCCTATCTCATCAGCACTGTATCCCATTGCTAAAGCATATAATTCTGTAATATAAAGAACAGGAATATCGTATTCGGTTTCGTACTTTTTACTTAAATCTCGTTGTCTAGTATCAAACTGTTGGAAGCAGGCAGGACAATTTACGCAAATCACATCCGCACCTGATCGCTTAATACTGTCCATCTTAATTTTAAGATTAGCTAATCCATGTTCTTCATATGCATTTGTAACTGCTGAGCCACAACAAAGAACTTCTTCTTCATATTCAACTAGCGTCGCTCCACTTGCAGTAACCAATTTTTTCAATACGACAGGTCTTAGGGGATCATCCGATTCCATCCACTCTGCTGGACGCATATAATGGCATCCAGGATGAACCGCCACTTTCAGACCACTCAATGGTTTCGTAATTGCTGCTTTCACTTTATCGAGGTTTTCGTGTAGTACATCCACAAAATGCCTAACTTCTATTGATCCCTCAAAATGTTTTCCAACTTTGGCAAGCTCCTTATTGACTTTTTCTTTCATCAAAGAATCATGCTTTAATTGATACTGTACACCTCGCAAGGTATTGGTACATCCGTTACATAATGATATAATGGGTTTTCCCTCTTTTTCAGCAAGACACAGATTTAAAGCCCCAATAGCCAGCCACGCATTATTATCAAAACTTTTCATTCCAGTTGGATCAGGACAGCATGTAAATGGCGCTTGTGACGTCTCTATTCCTACTTTATCAAAAACCTTTCTCGACGCAGCTTCAATAAAGGGAATCCGATTCCCTATAGTACAACCTTCAAACATTTTATATTCTGTCATTCTTTTTCCCCCGTTTTGTTATAAATACTTATCTGATCCAATATTTTTCATTAAAGTCTGGACTTCGGTTGCATTTGGAGCAATAACAGGAGGAAGTCCCATTTGTTCTCGTCGTCTTTCGATCGCTGGTTGAGAAGGAATAGCCTTAGCACTATCGAATATTGCTTTTGCTTGCCCGATTAAATACTCGGGAGCCTTTCCTTTTTTAACACTCTCGTTTTTAAGGAATGTAAAAATCTCTGTTAGTTCAATATGTTGTGGACATACTTCATCGCATGTATCACATACAGTACAACCCCATATCACTAAAGGATCTGCATTAAAAATCGCTTCCTTATAACCCAATAAAGCGTTTAATATATTACTTCTTGGATTATAACCAGTGGTTCCATAAAAATCCGCAGAAACTTTAGTTACAGGACAATTATCAGCACAGCGACTGCATTGATAACAGTATTTGATTAAATCAGACCCGATATGATGATCCATTACTTGTTTTCTAAATTCAAAATCTATCGACATTTTTTTCACATTTTTGTTTTTTCATTCCAATTTATTTCATATTTTATTGGCTTGTACCCACACAGGGCAGTCATGCCTAATCTCTTATTTTTATTAGACAATCATCCAAGGCCAACATTCAACTTACGAGAGTAAATCTCCGTGCCCTCTTCATCAACAACTGTGATGTGTGCGGCACACGATAGTCAGCAGTCAAAACAGCGGACTATCATTTCTAAGAGATTTACCACTCCTTCAGGTACGTCTTCACTCATTCTTTTCGTCACGCTTTTGTTATTTTTTTAAAAAATTTTATTTTATCCAGGGGTCTGGTAATTTTAATCCCTCTAAGGCTTTGTCTTCGAAAACTTGCTTCGCTGTATGCATTAGAGTCTTTTCTATTCCCGCTATGTTATGATTGGTGGCAACTAATAAGTTTAATTTCTTACAAATGCCCTCTGCATCACTCCAGATGTTATAGAGTAAGAGTCCTCGGGGAGCTTCAGTAACACCAACACCCATACCTTCTCTAGGCTCGACATCTAACGTTTTACAATCGGGATTGACAATATCAGGATCCTTTAAGAGAGTTGCAATCATTTCTATTGATTCTACAGTTTCAATTATTCGAGCCCAGTGATAAGCGAATGTGTGATGCGATATCGGGCCAGTTTTCTCTCGAAATGCCTTTAACGCTCCATCCGCTAAGGGTGTTGCCATCTTATCGGCTGCGTTAATCATTGCCAAGCAATTTGCTCGATATATACCTTCAGGATAGCCAGCAGGTTTATAATACATGTGTGTGGCGTATGAATGATCGGGAATGTGTTCACCAAGTACATCCAGATATTTATGAACATCATAATCAATCTTTTTACCATCAGGCGTGACTATGCGAATATCTCCATCATAAATATCATGTACACCGTTTTTCGTCATGCCAAGGTAATATGTGGGTACTACCCCTACGTTTGCAATAACATCCCAATAATCATCGACTACTTTTAAACCAATTTCCACCGTTTTCTTAGTAAACTCAATCTGCTCATCAATTTGTTTCAAGAATCTATCACGGGCGTCCTCATCCATGGGTTTTTTCATGCCACCTACAATTGCACTTATAGGATGCACTGATTTTCCTCCAATTTCTGCGCAGAGCTTCTGACCGAAATCCATCATTTTCAAAGCCATCGCTCCGACTTCTGGCATCTTATTAATCACATGCACCACATTTCGTAATGCGGGATCCGCAAAAGGCCCCAAAAGAAAGTCTGGTGCGGCCAGCGCATAAAAATGTAATAGGTGTGATGAGTATTGTTTTGCGTTCTGTAGTAGTTGACGAAGCTTATAGGCGGGCTCGGGAATCTTTACACCCCATGCATCCTCAACCGCTTTCGTAGGAGTGAGATGATGAGGAATCGGACAGATACCACAAATTCTTGGAGTGATTCGAGGTACGTGTTCGCAATAGCGCCCTTCACAAAATTTTTCAAAAAATCTAGTAGAGGTAATATTAAATTGCGCATCTTTAACCTTCCCATCATCGCCTAGCACAATTCTTAAACCACCGTGGCCCTCAAGACGAGTGACCGGTTCAACTTCTATTTCTTTTACCATTTTATCTATTCTCCTCCTTTATATGATTTATTTGATGCTAAAGTAAACTTTTGGAAGGTACCAAGGTGATCTTTTACTTGGTTTAATAATTCTTCTTTCGATAAAGCAACATTAAATCCCTTAGTAACCACATCAGCAAATCGAGATGCTTGGTCTGCCACCCATTCAGTTTGTCCAAAACACCCAGTGCAGGGTGCGTTTACTCTCATACATAATCCACCACAACCAGCTTTTGTGACAGGTCCCATGCAGATGTATCCTTGTTCAATTAAACAATCATCCATATTGGGAAGACTCTCATAATCACGCTTGACTCTTGTCATTGTAGATGACGAATTGATGATTCTCGGACAGGTATCGCATACATTCGAAATTTCTGTGAAATCCCTATGATCCCGTAAGAATGCCATGACTTTTGACGCGATCTGTTCAGTTTCCGAAGGCAAATTCGCTAAAGCAGTTCGTGTTTCTCCCTTAATCTTAATTTGCTTTAAGATATCACCAGCTAGATCGAATCCAGCCATTAATGGCACATTTAAAAATAGAGATAAGAATTCATACAAATTCTTTTTGTCACCAGTACTCAATTGATTTAAGTTTCCTGCCATCCCTAATAATTTTCCTGCTCTGTTTGAAACCGTCTTAGAGGGTCCAAAACATCCTACACATGGGTCACCCTTACTGGTACATTTTAAGGAGCAACCCGTACTGGTAATCGGACCAAAGCATAATTTGCCTTTTTCTAATAGACAGTTTTCATTATTCAGAGCGCAATCATTACAAAACGAAGAGTCATTCATAGGAAATGGCTTCTGTCCAAGTAAGAATTGCACAGCACTTATAATTGCTTCAGGTTTAGGCGGACATCCGGCAATATATGCATCTATTTTTATCACATCGTCTAAAGGCACGATTTTACCTCTAAATCCCGGCATGTGCTCTTTAGGTTCATGAGGTGAAGCATCAGTAATACTCTCAGCTTCTACAAACTTTCGATTAATTACCTTTTGAATGTCCCATTGGTTAGCAAGTCCGTGAACATTTCCATAACACGAACAAGACCCAAAAGAGATAATTAACTGACACTTTGCTCTCATGAGTTTGGCATTTTCCACATCTTCATTAGTCCGAAGCGAGCCTTCAACAAACCCAACGAGAATATCACCGTCGGGTCGTGCTTTCAATGAATCGTGTTTGAAGTCAACAACAGCTGGCCAGTATACAATATCGAGCGCTGGAAGGACTGGCAACAATCCTAGATTTTTGCTTAAGAAAATATGTTTTCCTTAATGTGCATTCAATAAGGATTGATGACATCCCCAACAATCGCTACATTGCATAAAAGCTACTTTTACCATTTTGTATCTCTCATTTAATTTTTTTTATTTTAATTTTTAATTTCCTAAATTAGCTAATTTATTTTTAAAAATTAGTTGTTTATATTTAATCATAATTTTATAAAAAAGCTTCTGCTTTTGTTTATTTAAGAGACAGATTTTACTTATTTGTAGTGAATCATTATTCATAATCCCTTAAAAGCTAATTTAAGAAGATTAGATAAGAGATTTTTTTGAATAGATATTCATATAATCTAAGTTGATTTTAATTTCAATCTCGCTTTAGAAAAAGAAATCACATTACATTCTAGAAACTAAATTCTTATAATTTTTGCTTCTTATTTTCAAGTATGAGTATGAAAAAAGTTAGCTCAAGTGTCATTCGTTTAGCGCATGGAGCTGGTGGAGTATTACAAGGAGAATTAATTAATTTTATTACACAAAACATTACATATAAGAATGTTAATAAGGGAATAGGGGTCGAAGAGCTGGACGATGGAGCCACAATTCCGTTAGAAGATTATGACCAGGAAATTGTAGTAACAGCAGATGGGCATACAGTCCACCCTCTTTTTTTTCCAGGCGGAAATTTGGGTATTCTTAGCATTTGTGGAACTGTGAATGATTTAATTATGATGGGTGCTGAACCTCTTGCAATCACTTCCGTTATTATAATTGAAGAGGGGTTCCCTTTTGACTCCTTAGAAAAAATCGTCAATTCATTTAATTATACGGCTAGAGAAGCAAATATCGCCATCATAGCAGGTGATACAAAGGTTATGCCACGGGGGAGTCTCGATAAGATCATAATGGCTACAACCGGTATTGGGTTGAAAGATAAACATATCAGAGTTTTAGATAATAATCTCCAAAAAGGAGATAAAATCATTGTTACCGGAAGTATTGGTGATCATGGAGCCGCTCTAATTGGAAGTCGAGAGGGGTTAAATATTTCATCGGATCTGAAATCAGATGTTGGATCATTATTGGAGATATACAATATACTTAAAGAGCACATTCAAAATAACCATATTCACGCCATGAAAGATCCAACGCGAGGTGGAATAGCTGGTGCATTGAATGATTGGGCGAATAAATCAAATGTAAGCATCATAATTGAGGAACAAAAAGTTCCTATAAAAAAACAAGTTAATGCTATCTGTGACATGCTAGGTTTAGACACCTACACTATGGCATGTGAAGGAAAAGCTCTTTTATCTGTATCTCCAGATAAGGCAGAAGAAATACTGAACAAAATCAAATCAACTAAAATAGGAGAGGATGCAGAAATAATTGGAGAAGTAGATTCAGAAAATCCTAAAAAAGTGCTATTAAAAACTTTAGTAGGCGGTACTCGATTCATTGATATGCCCTTAGGGGAGCCAATTCCTCGAATTTGTTAATTAGGAGAGAATACAATGAAGATCCCTGGAACTGAATTATTAAGAAGTGAAGCTTTCACAAAAAAAATAGTAGAAAACATTAATAAAGTCATTAAGAGTTTTAATCGATCGTGCCGGATCATGCATGTGTGCGGAACTCATGAACACACTATTTCAAAATATGGTTTGCGCTCATTATTGCCCAAAAATATCGAAATTCTTTCAGGTCCCGGGTGTCCAGTATGTGTTTGCCCTGCTGCAGATATCGATAAAGCTGTTGAGCTAGGTAAACGCAAAGATACCATAATTACTACTTTTGGGGATATGATACGCGTCCCAGCTACCAATATTTCTCTCGCAGAGCTAAAAGCTAAAGGAGCTGATGTGCGGATAGTGTATGGCCCCCATGATGCGGTTAAAATAGCAAAAGAAAATCCTCAAAAAGAGGTGATTTTTTTTGCCATTGGTTTCGAAACTACTGTGCCTTTAATCGGATATGAAATTCAAAACGGCCCTCCTTCCAATTTTTCAGTAATTTGTGCTCATAAATTAATCCCTGCTGCTTTAGAATTATTAATTTCTCAATCCCAACTGAATATTGATGGGTTTATTTCTCCCGGTCATGTTGCGACGATTATAGGACTCCAGCCCTTCTACATCTTTTCAGACGCCTATAAAGTCCCAAATGTAATTACGGGATTTGAACCTAATGATGTTTTACTGGCGATTTTGATGCTCTTAAATCAAAAGAAAGAATCTAAATTCGAAACATTGAATGAATATTCTCGAGTGGTAAAACCGGAAGGAAACAAGAAAGCCCAAGGGATAATAAATGACGTATTCGAAAGTGTATCTTCACCATGGAGAGGAATAGGTAGAATACTCGATGGCGGTTTAGCAATTAAAAAAAAATACGAAGAATATGATGCGGATAAGAAATTTGATGTACAACTTCCCAAATCTCAAGATATTCCCCCCGGATGTTCTTGTCATTTAGTCATGGTTGGAAAGTTGTATCCTTATGAATGTAAACTATTTCGAGAAAAATGCACTCCTCTTAATCCGATTGGACCTTGTATGGTATCTATGGAAGGAACATGTAGTATTTATTATAAGTATTATAAAGAGTGAGACTAGTAAGTTTAATATTTAATTTTCACAAGGTTATGTATAGTAATTAATACCTTTTTTATGTAGAAATAATTATGTAAATTAAGCTTTATATAAACATTACTGAAGTTAGGAACGCTTTTTGAAGATCAATAGAACCGTAGAAATTAACATAATTGGAATAGTGCAAGGTGTGGGCTTTCGACCATTTTTGTTTAACCTAGCTCGTTCTATCGGTTTAAATGGATACATCCTAAATAGAGGAAATGCGGGAGTACGATTATTATTGCAGGGTAATTCAACCGAAATTGAACAATTCATAAAAGACGTCAAATTTAAAAAACCAAATATTTCCTTCATAGAATCAATATCTGTTAAAGATATAGAGGATTCTCTTGAATATGATACACTTGAGATTAGAAAAAGCGAGCAAGGAAGAGGAATAAGTTTGACATTACCCCCTGATATCGCAATTTGTGATGATTGTTTAAGAGACATGAGAGATACTAACTTGAAGAAATATCATAATTATCCTTTCATAGCTTGTGCTGTATGCGGCCCTCGATTTACCACCGTGAAAGAATTACCATATGATCGCGTTCGCACAACTATGAAGGAGTTTCCCTTTTGTTCAGAAGCAGAACCACAATCCTGCATTGAAGAATATTCTGATTTTAACAATAGACGCTTTCATGCGCAAACATTTGCTTGCTCGGTTTGTGGTCCAAATTATTCGCTTTACAATCAAAACAGCGAACTAATCATAACAGATCAAATTGAGAAAATTCTCGAGGAAACTTCTAAAAGAATATTAAAAGGAGAAATTATTGCGATTAAAGGAATAGGGGGTGTGCATTTAGTTTGTTTAGCAGATAATGATGATATCATACTGAAACTCAGAAAAAGGAAAGGTAAACGAAAAAACAAACCGTTTGCATTAATGGTCCCTAATCTTAATATTCTTCAAGATGATTTTATTATTTCAGATATGGAAAACGAACTTTTAACATCTTTTCGCCGACCTATAGTCTTATTAGAAAGAAAAAAGGATGCACATTTTTCAAATATTAGTGAACAAGTTGCTCCTGGATTAAATAATGTAGGTGTAATGCTCCCTTATTCAGGAATTCATTATCTTTTGTTTGATTATGTAGGAGATATTCCACTAATCTACACAAGTGGCAATAAATCAAGTATACCAATGAGCTTAGATAATGAAGATATATTCCGGCAGTTAGGAGATATTGCCGATGCATTTTTACTTCATAATCGGCCAATTTTTCAAAGAGCCGATGATAGTGTTCTTAGAGTTCATGACACAACGGTTAAATTGATTAGAAGATCGCGGGGTTATGTACCAGAATACTTGTCATTACCCTTTGAAGTATCCATACCGGCAGCCTTAGCTGTTGGACCTGAATTGGCAGTTACTGGAGCGGTATTAAGAAAAAATCGTATATTTCCTACTCAACATATTGGAAATGTTACTCATTTAGAGACGTATGAATTTCTCAATAATGCTCTATTTCACATGAAAAATCTGTTGCAAATAAAAGATGAAGAGATTAAATTCATTACGTGTGATGCTCATCCAGTTTTTATCACTACTAAGTATGCCAAAGAGTTATCCTTGAAGTTTGATATACCGATTTACCCAATACAACATCATTTTGCTCACACTTTGGGTTTAATGGCTGAAAATGATATACATTTGGATAAAGAAATCATTGCTATTGCTACTGATGGTGTAGGATACGCAGAGAATAAAAAGATAAATACAATATGGGGTGGAGAGATATTAAAGTGTTCTTATGATGTTTATGAACGTGTAGGTGCATTAGAACCACAGCCTATGATTGGGGGAGATCGATGTACAAAATATCCTGCTCGAATGTTAGCTTCAATATTGCTACGAAAGCTGGGAATCGAAGAAGCTCGGGTTTATTTTAATCAACTAAATATTAAAAAAGATTTAGAATATGGCAATGATGAGTTGAACGCAATAATTGCTCAATGGCAAGAAGCCAACGGAAAATTTCCTCACAAAAATATTCCTTTTACTACCTCGACAGGGAGAATTTTTGATACCGTATCTTATTTATTAGGTGCCTGCAATGTGAAGACCTATAGAGGAGAGCCTGCGATGCGACTCGAAGCATTAGCATCCAGAGGAAACCCCGATAATGTGCCATTAACTTTAAAAGGAAGTTCTTTAAGTAATATCTCGACCTTATTTTTAGACATTATAGATTTGCTTAATGATAAACAAATAATAAAAGAAGATATTGCAAGTAAATTTCAAATTGAGATTGCCAAGGGTTTTGCAAAAGAAGCTATATTCGCAGCAAAATCGAAAAATATACCCTATATTGGACTAACGGGAGGGGTGGCATATAATTATTCTTTCTCAACCACAATCAAGAAAGAAGTGCAAGATGCGGGATTCCAGTTTTTAGAACATAATCTTGTTCCTCCGGGGGATGCTGGGATCAGTATTGGGCAATTAATTGGAGGCATTTATAAATATCAAAAGGAAAAATAAATAATTGATATAAATAGATGTGTAGGGTGCGGTTTGTGTGCGGTAACGTGCCCAAATGATGCGATAACCATGAAATATTTAGAACATGAAAAAATTCCGGGTGTATAAATTAAAATTTTCCATATTTTTTATCTATGGGTTTTCTATTAGCTTAATATTAAGGCATAAATCATTGTGTATCCCAATACAATTAAGAAGTGTAAGGATGCGAAAAGAAACCCATTTTTTAATAATCGATTGTAATTTAGATTAGATACTTTATATTTTTTAGCCAATGTTAAAGTGAGCATATCGCAGGCAGAACCTTGCGGCAAGAAATTCCCTGCTAAATTGACACCACTTATGAAAGCAATGATTATGGGATTAGGAAAAATGCTTTCTGCTACAATTGCTGAAAAAATCGGAAGAAGGATGATTGTAACGGGAGTCCCCGCAAGAAATGCTGATAAAAGTGAAGAGATGCTTAATGTTATCAACACCGCAATGAAAATATTATCATTTATTATATTTCCTAAAATCGTTGCAATTAAATCTGAAAATCCAAATTTTGTCAAGGAATTCGAGAGAATGAATAATATTGCAAAAAGTATTATAATTTTCCACGAAATATCTTTCTTAACTTCTGAGAAATCAGAGCTCTTCATATGAATAATTAGGAGAATCGCAGCAGATATGATTGCAACAAGAGAAGGGGCAAAACCTAATAACATGAACGCAAAAGTGGCAAGAATGATTATAGCTGTTGTTATAAAGTGTTTTTTATTCTCAATTACGATCCCAGGATCGAGAAATGATAACAATAGCTTCTTGTTAAATTCCGTTGGAGATTCCTCTTTTTTTAATATGAAGCGATCCATCAAGAAAATAGTTGTTATTAATGTAATTAAGTAAAGTATACCCATATTAGCAAAATATTCTCCAAAACCCCACCCAAATTCCTGACCGATTATTAAATTTTTTAAACTTGAGATTGGCGTAAGTATTGCCCCAATATTAATTGATATTGTCATACCCATCATGTACGTACCCGCAGGTATCTTTAAGACTTGACAAGTTCTGTAGATTAAGGGCATTAGAATTATTGAAAGAGTCATATCCTCAATAAAGGCAACCAATGTAGCAGTAAACACACAAATCATATAAAAAAGTAACCGATTATTCCCTTTTGTAATATGAATCAGTTTGATAGAAATATATTCTAATACACGGTCTGATGTTGCATAATAAATAATTATCTGCATAGCAAAAATAAAGATTAAAGTGCTAAAATTAATGAAGCCGAGTATCTCTTGTTCCTCAACATTAAAAAAGGTAAGCATTGATATTACAGCAATAGCTCCTATGATTAAAGCTATAGGAAAATAATCGTATCTTTCTTGGGAAAAGAAAGCCATTAAAATTGCGAATAAAATTAATATAAAAATAATTGCTGATACATTCATTCAATTAAATTAAATTATTTTTGTTTAAAAAAATATCACTTTCATTTAGAAATTGAATCACATTTATGTAAAAACGTTTTTTAATTTGAATATAAAATATTTTTCTTATCAGATTAATAAATTAATTTAAAAATTTTGTTCTGATAATTTAAATAGTGGATATATCATGGGTGGTCTTTTTGGCGTTTTTTCGAGTGAGGATTGTTTACAAGAACTTTTCTATGGGACCGATTATCATTCTCATTTAGGAACGGTGAGAGGGGGTTTGGCTGTAAAAAATTCGGGTGGTTTTCAAAGATTCATTAAGGATATTCGGACAACACAATTTCGTTCTAAGTTCAAGAATGACATCAGAAAAATGCATGGAAATAAAGGAATTGGAGTCATTAGCGATTACGATGACCAACCTTTAATTATAAGCTCTCATTTAGGGGTATTTGCTATCTCAACAGTGGGAAAAATCAATAATTTAGAGGAGTTAGCAAAGGAGGTACTTAAAAACGGTGCCCATTTCTCAGAAATGCATGGAGGTATGATAAATCCAACGGAGATGGTAGCAACAATAATAACCCAAGAAGAAAGCTTTGAAAAAGGCATTAAAGCAGTGCAAGAATCGATAGATGGTTCTTGTACAATGTTGATCTTAACAGAAGAAGGCATATATGCTGCAAGAGACAGGTTGGGAAGAACACCCTTAGTTATTGGAAAGAAAGATAATTCTTATGCCGTTGCAATGGAAACTTGTGCTTTTCCTAACCTTGGATATGAAATATTAAAGTATCTTGGACCAGGAGAAGTTATTTATATTAATGAAAATAGCCTAAAACAGGTTATACCACCAGGAGACCTGTTACAGATATGTGCATTTTTATGGGTATATTATGGTTATCCCGCTTCAAACTATGAAGGAATTAATGTAGAGACAGTTAGATATAAATGTGGCTCTTACTTAGCTAAAAATGATGCTGTAGATATCGATCTAGTTGCAGGAATTCCTGACTCCGGAACTGGGCACGCATTAGGTTATGCAAATGAGTCCAAATTACCTTTTTTACGCCCTTTTGTGAAGTATACCCCCACATGGCCACGAAGTTTTATGCCACAAGAGCAATCTACCCGCGATTTAGTTGCAAAAATGAAACTCATACCAATAAAAGAGTATATTGAAGGGAAACGCCTATTATTTTGTGAAGATTCCATTGTAAGAGGGACGCAACTTCGAAGAACCATTCAAAGATTATTTGATTACGGAGCTAAAGAAGTTCATATGCGACCTGCATGTCCTCCCTTAATTTATGGTTGTAAATTCTTAAATTTCTCACAATCACGATCAGAATTAGATTTAGCAGGAAGATGGGCAATAAAAGAATTAATTGGGAAAAACATTGATGATCCCGCAGATTTCATCGATCCCGAATCGGAAAACTATAATGCAATGGTAGATATTATTCGCCAGAAATTAAAATTAACTAGCTTAAAATATCAAAGACTTGAGAACCTTGTTAAAGCAATAGGATTACCAAAATCTTGTTTATGTACTTACTGTTGGGATGGAGTAGAATAAAGGTTTAACAATTTACTCGGCCCTTAGCAATAGAGTCCTCAATTTCTCTTAGCTTTTCAACCGACTTTAAAGGATATTTTCCTGTTAAGCATGCCATACATAATTGATTTGCGTTTTTAGTTATTGCCCTTGATAGATCTTCTTTAGTTTGATACAAAATTGAATCTGCTCCAATATGTTTTCGTATCTCTTCGATATAAGAATCGCCATAGGTTTTATAGAATCGTGCTGCAATCAACTCTTTTTTTGTTGGAAAATCTATTCCCATGTAGCAAGGACTTATAATTGGGGGGCAACTAATCCGTAAATGAATTCGTTTTGCACCACCTCGTTGTTTTAGCAAATGAACAATTTGTTTCATAGTAGTTCCACGCACTATTGAGTCATCTAAAAGAATCACATCTTTTCCTTCAATAAAACTTTTTATAGGATTCAATTTTTCTTTTACTGCTGCTTTACGCAAATTTTGACCAGGAAGGATGAATGTACGCCATATATAACGATTTTTCATTAACCCTTCTACATATGGTAATTTAGCTTCTTTAGCATAGCCGACAGCAACACTTCTACCAGAATCGGGTACGGGTACTACAATAGCATTTTCTTTAA
>CAYUTF010000075.1:2453-15486 GCA_964447495.1 uncultured archaeon | reverse complement strand
CTTCTCTATTAATAATTGTGCTTTCTGACATATTAACATAAAATCATTTGAAATTCCCAAACCCTTATTTATTATATCAAGTGCATTCGTAAAATCTGCTTTCTTAAAGAAACTTAGTGATTGTAATAAATATCCAACACTTAGATTGAAATATTTCTTGATAATTTCCGATGTAAGTTCAATGGACTTTTCAAGATTCAAATCTATACTCTCAATGAGATCATCTATTATTAGAAGCTCAAGTTCTTTAACAGTATTTTGAATCCTGTCTCTGTATTCTCGAGCTTTTAAAATATCTTTTTGATCTCCCTTTTGGAGTAATTCAATTACTTTATTTATCGTAGGTAGATTTTTTGAAGAAAAATATTTTTCTTTGAAGTAATGTGAGTTTATAAAGTTAATTTTTGAAAGATAATATGGTTCTAATGTTGAAAAAATAGCGCTATCTAAATTATAATATACCTCATCCTTGCCATTGTTGGCATATATCCGCGAGGCATTGAAAGCTTGAAAGGCATTTGATACACCATACCATTTTACACCTTCTAATTTATCCGTAGAATTTTTTAAAGTTTTCTCTGATTCTATCTTATAAGCTAAATATTTTATATATTCTGGTAAAAATAGGCGAAGTGAGATTATAAGTTTTTCATTAAATATATAACCACATATATCTTCAAGAATTTCATCAAGTATTTTATTGACGCCTAAATTGAAATCTTTCTCTCTCTCGCTCTTATAAAACCTATTTAAATATGCATCCTTTGTAATAACGTCCTTTACAACAGTCCTTAAAATTTTTTCTATTTTCTCACCTTCTTGAAAATAATACGTTTTATTCTCGTCAACGCTTAATTTAAAAAATTTTATAGGAAATAAACTGTCTTTAGTTATTTTCTCAGCGGAAGTGATCTTTTCAATGAAAAATTCTAAGGTTGTTTTCTTAATTTTATATATTAACGAGAATTCATCAAATGCTAAATAATTTGGGTACTGGTTTGGATGATTATAAGCAATATAAAGTAATATCTTATTGAATTCCTCTCTCTGAGGAATCATATTTTGGACTTTATCGTAATCTAACTTGAGAATATAGTTTAAAAAGCGAAACTTTAAGTTATCATCTTCAATTTCATATTTCTTAAAGAATTTTCTTGTTTTCTCGGTAATCTCTTCTATTCTTTTTGTCTCTTCTTCTAAAATTGACTGCCGATCTAAGTCATAATGCTTAATAATCTGAAAATATTCTGCTTTGCCTTTAGATGTAATCCGATATTCTTTATTTTCGTTTATTATTAATCCTTTATCCATCAAGGTCTCTTTATTTTTTGATAGGGAGGATTGATTAATTTTAAACGTATAATTCTTAAATTTTACCTCTTCAAGAAAATCAGACCATCTACAATAGGCATTATTATACAGCATCCACAGAATAATATCTGCATAATTTCTCTCTTCGGATATGACCTTTGGGGGATATCTTATTTTTCTTTTCCCTGAATCTTTATAAAGAGTTAATTCTCTAAATTTTTCTTTACCCACTAGAGTTATTTGATAACGATTTCTTTCAGGTTTTTCAATATAACCTTTGCTAATTAGCCTTTTTAATTTACCAGATAAGGTTGAATCTGAAATAAATTTACCTGATAGGTTTGATCCTGGCAAAATTTTGCCAGATATGATTAATTCATCCACTTCAGCAGTGAAATCTGACCATTCACAATATTCATTATTATTTAGCATCCAAAGAATAATATATTTAAAATTGGGAGTTAATCCCATAGGGGGTTCTATTATATTCTGGGGAGGATATACCAAATTTTTTGAACTACTCATCATACATCACATTTTTAGTTGCTTATACTATAATAGTTCATTTCATTATTTAAGCTTTACACTTCCGAACAAAGTATAAACTCCATATGAAGTCCGAAGCACAAACCTATTTATGAAGAAAAAACCTTACTAAAATTAACAAAAAAAAAGTAAAAAAAAAAAAAAGAGAAGTGATAAAAAAGTATGACCCAAGAAGTATTGGTAAAATTTCCTGCCTCCAAAGAGGATTCTCTTATGGAGTTAATTTTAGAAAACTTACCTGCGATAAAAGATGAAATTGAAATAATAAAAGGCGATAAGGCAAAATTTATTTCAGTGGATAAAAAGTTCAAAAAGGAACTTCTAAAATTAATGAAAAAAGCTAAAAAAAATGCGAAATATTTAGAAGAAGCTATTTCAATCAACAAGCTAAAACAAGGAATAAATGTTAAGAGCTATGGTGTTTACTAAACTTTTTTCAATTTATTACGGTAAAAAAGAGTCATTCAAGATATAAAATATCATAAAGCGGAAGTAATGGAAAATAAATGAATAGGAGGTGTAAAGAGATGGACAAAAAAAGCGGAATTGAGAAAAAAGAAATTATAATCATCAACAGTTATCATAACGGATATAGAATCAGAATATAAAACTAATAATAATTTTTTTAATATTTTTAAAAAGTAAGAATTAATAAAAATAACAAGTATTAAAATAGCCATTTTTCCTGGTCCTTCAACCTCGCTGCTTCTGGAATCTCTTGGGTGGGGGTCAATTGGCCCCTTGCTCCATTAAAAAATACTATTCGACCTGAAATTTGTTTTAGAACCATTTCTTTCTTTTAAAGAAATAGAGCATGAGGAGAGCAATACTGGCCATGATAATTATTAATATTGGATAAGCGGAGGGGTTGGCAAATTCAGGCATATATTGAAAGTTCATTCCATAAAATCCTGCAAGAAAAGATAGTGGTATAAATACCGTTGAGATGATGGTGAGTACCTTCATAATATCATTCATTTTATAACTGATACTCGAGAGATACATATCCAGCATTCCAAAGATGATATCGCGATAATTTTCCAATAAATCTGTTATACGGAAGATATGATCATAAATATCCCTCAAATAGATTTGAAGCTCACTTTTTATCAACTTTGTTTCCTCTCGCTGAAGTTTATAAACGATATCTCGCATAGGCCAGACTAATTTTCGAATATCAATCATTTTTTTCTTTAAATTATAAATGATTTTTAACGTCTCTGGTTTAGGGTCCGCAACAAGAGATTCTTCTACATCCTCAATCACTTCTCCAATGGTTTCTAATACAATAAAGTAATTATCCGTTATTACATCAATGAGGCTATAGATTAAATAATCTGGACCCATTGTTGTAATTCGACCTTTTTTAAATTCAATTCTTTGAATTATTGATTGAAATATGTCAGAATCCTGTTCTTGAAAAGAAATCACATATTTTTCACCAAGAATAAAACTGATTTGATCATATTCAAGAATTTCTGTTGTATTTTCGAGAAATAATCGTTTCACTACAATAAATAGATATTCACCGAAATCTTCATATTTAGGTCTTTGATTGGGATTTAGGATGTCCTCTAAGACGAGAGGATGAAGATTGAATTGTTTCCCTAAATCTTCAATTAGTTGAACATTAGTAAGTCCAGATACATTTATCCATCTGATTTTAGATTCAGGGATGTTAGATAGATTTATATCTATCTTCTTAACTTCTTCCCTATTAAATTCTGTAGTATTATAGTCTATAATTGATATTTTAGTCTCAATTTCCTGTTTCTCACCAGTATAAATTAGGGTACCGGGAGGTAAACCAACCTTATGTAGTTTTTTTTTCATGCGCTTCATAAAAAAACCTTGGAAGAATTTGGAAAATACTAAATAAAATTAAGATTTTAAGTTAAATTTTTTATAATTGTAGGAGTGCTAATATCAATGTTATATTTATGCATTGTATCCAATACACTGGAACGTAATTCTGCTTCAATTTGTGGAAGATTTCTAATATCATTAACAAAAAAAAATAGTGTATATTCAACTGCGAAGTTTAAAAAGTTGCTGATTGCTACAAATGATTTCGGATTCACCAAAATGGACGGAACGTGAGTTGCACTCTCTAGCAATGCGTTCTCTACTTTTTTTCTCTCTTCTTGATAATCCGCAGTGATTATTAAACGTCTTCGTATCGTATCTTTTTTTCCAAGATTCTGAATATCCTCAGCTAAAAGTTTTTGATTCGGAACTGAAATTTTTACTCTATCTCGAGACACTAACACTGTAAATATTAATTTAATTTCTATAACTCTTGAAACAACACCATTATGAATAATATAATCTCCGGATGTAAAAGGTCTGCTGACCATAACAATAAATCCCGCAATAACGTTTCCTATGGTATTTATAGCAGCAAATCCAATAATGGTCCCCCCCATAAGAGTAAATAAAGATGTGATTAAGCCAATAGCTTCAACAAATTGAATCAATATCGAGCTTGTAATTATTAAAGCTATAAGGATTTTTACGATACGTAGTATATTTTTAGCTGTAGACTCTTCCAGGCGCTGTTTATTTTTCAATCGATTAATTTGATTTTTAATTACTTTATAGATAACCCATCCAACAATAATAACTAAGACTACAATTATTAAATTTGGAAGATTAGTGAAAAACCATGAAATAATATCATCTAGTATTGTTTGTAATATCATAAATAGTCACCATATTTTTATTGCTGATTTAACATATAAAAACTTTTAACTAAAGTTATAAATTTTGGGGAAATAATTTTAAAGTTTATAGAAATTTGTCTACTAATTTAGATGGTTATTCATACGTTAAGAAATGTTTTTAAAGGATTCAGTCCTCTTTGATTTTAAATCCAATTAAAAAGTGGACATTAAAATATATCTTGTTTACTTATGCTCTCTGATAAACTTAAGTCCGAAGATCAATATGAAATTTGGACAAATAATCTAACAAAGATATATGGAAGAAGAAAAACTGGTTTTAGAGCGGTTGATAGAATTAATATTCAAATGGAACCAGGAATTCATGGTTTTCTAGGTCCAAATGGCGCCGGAAAAACGTCTACAATTAATATGCTAATTGGAGCGATTTCTATTTCAGAAGGTTCAGCAAAAATAAGAGGGATGAAAGCAGGTTCGACAGAACTTAAAAAGTTAATAGGGTATTTGCCCCAAGATCCCGCCTTTTATAAAAATATGACAGGAATGGAATATCTGGTGTATCAAGCGCAATTAAATGGTATTTCTAAAAAGGAAGCAAAACGTAAAACACTCGAATTATTAAATTATTTTGATCTAGAGGATGCCAAAGACCGTATTATTGAGAAATACTCGGGAGGGATGAAGCAAAAAATCGGATTAGCCGCATCTTTCATCCATGATCCAAAAATCTTGATATTAGATGAACCGACAGCAAACTTAGATCCTATAGGAAGACAAAACATAATCAATCATATATTAGAATTATCCGAGACGATGAGTATATTTGTGTCAAGCCATGTATTATCGGAAGTTGAGCAAATGTGTGAGAAGGTTACGATAATAAATAAAGGCAGAATCGTTCTCACAGATACAATAAAAGACATTAAGAAGTTATATTCAGTAAAGAATAATTATTTCATTTTGGATACGAGTGCAAATGCTCTTATGCTAAAAGAACTTGAACGGTTTGAATTTATCTCAGATCTGAAGATTGATGAAGAGGATGACAAAATTCACTTCTTTGGTTCTGACGAAGAAAAAATACAAGAAGCCATCCCAAAAATACTAGTTGAGAAAAATATACGATTAAAAAGTTTCTTCCAACCAGAATCTTCATTGCAAGAGATTTTTGTGAATTTAATTGAAAAGGAGGGAAAATAAATGGAAGAGCAGAGTTCCAATATATTAAGCAGGCAACAGATCAAATCATACCCCACGCTAATTCTATTTAAAAAAACCTTCTTTAAAAATGTATGCACACCCTCAAAGTTAATCGCATCACTTATTTTTATGGTCGGTATTCCTCTTATATTCATTTTAACTTTTAGTACTGAATATATCTATACTGATTCATTAGTAATTTTTTTAGGGTTTACAGTATTAATGTACACTTTCACTATGATATTTGCGCTGATTATCATCTTTTTAACTGGTCCATTGATCTCTTCTGAATTTAGCACAGGAACTATTCTTTCATTAGTCAGTAAGCCGATTTCACGAGTAAAGATCGTAATGAGTAAATTTGCCGCAGTTGTATTGTTTGGGGTCATATTAATTAATGCTAGCTTAGGTCTTTTGATTCTATTTGCTCTTATTAAATATCCGTTCACACATGTGTTTGAATTCTTCATGATTCATCTTCTATTTGGTCTATTGCTTCTTATTGTAATTGGATTCATTTCCATGGCTTTTTCTTGTGCTTTCAAGAAACCACGATCTGCTACTTTAATTCCTGCTATTATGGTAATTCTCATATTCTATGTCTTACTTTCTTTCAGACCTTTTTTTATGATGCCATTTGGACCAGAACACGAGATTCTCTACGAGAAATTTCAACTGTATCATTTTGATTTAGGGTATCACATGATAAATGTATATTCTTATTTTGTAGAATTAGCCCTTAATGGTATACCAATGGATATGCAGTATATGTTTCAAATATGGGGAATTTATAGTTTTGATCCGATGACATTTGAATTTGAAAGAACAAACTATTATCATCCTATGGGTTCGCTTATATTTTTGATAGTAATAGCATGTGTTTTTTTAATTTTAGGAATTCTTCGATTTAAAAAGCGCGACATTTCCCTTTAATGGAACTATCACCATAAAGGAATTATTAATTAGAATAAGAAAATTCTCTCAAAATTTCTTTTAAGTTAAGAAATACTTTTTGAAGAAGCTTTTAATTTTATCATTCTTGATTGATATTCAGGGCATTCCTTATAATTAGGAAAATTACATACTTCCTTCGATTTAGGAAGAGTACAAGCATGGTTAAATGCACAAGATAACATGTTTTCCTCAGGATTGAAGTTCAATTTACTACTCATACCTTAATTAAGAGAAAGGGAAACCCGTAATATAAAGATTATTACTTTAAAAAATACACTATAATAAAGGATTAATATATATGAACTTAGTATTCCATAGATGTAATTATAATGGAAACCATTTCCTCTCTAATTGCTCTAAAAGGATATCCTTAACTGATTTCGATATATCTGAGTCAAAATTCTTAAATTCCCTCACATCTGTACCGTTTGAGTTCGAAAGTTCACTGCTATATTTGCTCATAAATCGCTGACAAAAAAATTTTAATTCTTTTCGAGCTTTTTTCTGATCACTCAAAGATTTTGTTATTCCAATAAATTGTATATCCTCCTTTATTAGAAATAAAATCCGATAAGATCGGCCTTCAATTAAAATGAGCTCATCTTTTAATGATAAATTATAGAATGTATTTAACGCTTCTAAAAACCCTCCGAACAGTAATTCATCTGTAATGATTTTCGAAGGAGTGCTAAAAATAACTTTACCTCCATCTTTAATTACTAAAAAATCTAGTAGATAATCAACCAATTTTAAGATAACCCTATACCCCGAATTACTGCTATACCTATGAAAGAAGTTTTATATAAAAATTGGTAAAATTTATTTTGAGAGCCTTTGGCGGAATAGTGTTTAATTTTGCTAAAATTAATGCTTTATTAATGTGTAAATGTTTATCATTTGGAGAGACTCCAAATTTGATTTCAAATTTAATTTCTACTGTTTAACAACATAATCCTCGTGAAAATCAATCCTGAAAATTCGGAAACTAAGCCGGTTTTTTCAACTCTAGGAAATTTAAAAACCAATGGATTTAAATTTTTCAATTTAAAGTGAAAAAACTTTTTTTGCCTCGTCCAGCGCTTCTATTAATTCTGATAATTCTAACTTCTGTAAACCTTCCGGAACTGTAAATTTTGGTGGTTTTCCCCCTAAGAGTTTCATCCATGCTTGACAAGCGTATAAAGAAACTCCAACGCTTTTGGCTTCTTTTATTAATTCGAAAGGATCTGAAGGGACGCCCATCATGGCGGCATTTTTTTCTATATCTTTGGCATATGGTTCCAAACTAGGTGCAAACCTAAATTTTTTGTCCACAAGTGCTACCAATCCTTCTTGCATAAACACAACTGATATATCTTTTCCTTTCTTCTTTTTATTCATTGCAATAACGAGGGCACTTAAGTAAGAGTTAATTGTCCCCTCCTTACACAATATCACGGTTTCTACCATTTTTAAAAATCACTTTTAATCTCATATCATCTATTTAAATCTAAATTACAATCTTTTTAATTTTTTTTATATGTTGATTATTTAATTGTTTGATTATTTTTAAGAATAATTATTCAATATTTTAAGTATGACAAATAAAGAAAATTCCTTTGAAATTAGGATTGTTTTTGATAATCGATGCAAAAAGGATGGATTCTTTACCAGTTTTGGATTTGCTACTCTCATTTATAATGAATTTAGTGAGAAATATGTTTTATTTGATACAGGGGGAGATTCTGATGTTTTAATTCATAATATTAAACAATTTAATATTAATCCTTCGGAAATTGAAAAAGTAGTCATTTCTCACAACCATCATGACCATGCGGGGGGATTAAACGGGATATATAAATTAAATTCAAATATCGAAATTTATGTACCAAAAAGTGTCGAAAGTTCATATAATCGAAAATTTATTAAAGCAAAAATTTTTAGTGTTTCAGATTCAATGGAGATCGACCAAAATATATACTCTTCGGGACAGATAGGAAAAAATATCAAAGAGCAAGCCCTTTTATTAAAATCTAGAAATAATGAAATTATAATTCTTGTAGGATGTGCACACCCGGGTTTAGAGAACTTTATTATGAAAGCACAAGAGGTTTCAAAGGTTATAGCTGTAATTGGAGGATTTCATGGTTTCCAAAAATATTCATATTTAGAAGGAATTGATTTTATAGGTGCCTGTCATTGCACACAACATACAGGGGCTATTCAAAAAAGGTTTCCAGCCCAATTTAAGCAAATTTGTGTAGGGAATTCTTTTTCTTTTTAATTCTATTTGACCAAAAAATATTATTATACCATGTCCTTAATTCTAAATTTTCAATTATTTTGAGTATTATTAGAATTTAAATATTTTTTCAATTTCATAAATACTTCTGTTGCTTTCCCTTTTAAAAGAATATCGACAATTGTCTGAGTATATTTAGTTGGTTCAATGTTGACTTCAATAATTCGTGCACCTTTTTCTCTTGCAAGATACGGAATTAAAGAAGCAGGCATTATTTCTCCAGTAGTCCCTACTAATATAAATAATCCGGCCATTGATGCGTATCTATTCGAAAGGGTCCGAGCTTTAGCTGGAATTGACTCACTAAAAAATATGAAATCTGGTTTTAGCAAACCATCACAATTGGGGCAGTGAGGAGGTAATTTTTCTTTCTTTATAAGGTTATTACTATTAAATTTTTGGGTACAATTTACACATGTTAAGGTCCTTGATGTTCCATGAAATTCCACAATGTTTTTACTTCCTGCCTTTTGATGGAGATTGTCTATGTTTTGAGTAATTATTGCATTAATTAACCCTTTTTTTTCTAATTCTGCGATGATATAATGAGCGTCATTTGGATTTGCTTTATTGAAAAAATCATAAAAAATTTCATATATTAATTCCCAGGATTCTTTTGGATGTTTCTTAAAATAACTAGCTAATAAAAAAGATGGATCATATTTGCTCCATAGCCCATTTTCACCGCGAAAGGGTGGGATCCCGCTTTCTACGGAAACTCCTGCCCCTGTAAAAACTATTGTATATTTGGATTCTAAAATCCATTCTGCAGCTAATTGATAGGCATCGATTTTCAAGTTTAATTCACTTTTTAGACAAAAATAATAGTAATATAATATATATAAATGATATGAAGAAAAATTTGTGTCGGTGGTATGATGAAACTTCTGCTATAAAACGAGCTTATGATAAAGGATTAATCGGTAAGAAATGGGTTGAAAATTATTGTTGGAATGGTGGAAAAAATTGTATAAGGAAAAAAAGATTTGAAACGGAAGGATATGTATCTCCTGACTATGTTTTACCTGATGGAACTGAAGATCCCAAATTAAAAGAATATTAAATTTATTCTAACGATCTTTTAATAGTCGTGAGGTATACCTTTGATATGTAAAAGTAGATGTTCAAATCCCTCTATTTCTTCAATCCATCCATAATTTGCATCATATTTTGAATCTAAATCTTTAATATAAGGTTTAATATCAAGTAATGGTGTTCCATCGAATACATCTAATCCTGTCGTGAAGATCTTATTCTTTAAAATCTTTTTTATCCGAACAATGCTAAGTCCTATAAAATTTGGGCGAACAGGAGATCTACTTGCGAATGTTCCTACTTCAATCCCTCCAGTCCAAGAGGGTGACACAATATTCTTTACTTCTCGCGATACTCGATGTATATAGTATATCACATAAATATAATTGAATTGGTCGAGCTTATGAAGACCTTCAATATATTGGGGATCAACTACAATTTGAAAATCGCCCTGATCTTCTTCTATTGGTTGATAAGGTGCAATATTTTTATATGGTGTACGAATTACACCAATCTGTTTTAATCCAAAAGTTTTTGACAATTCTAACTGCCCAGATATTGAAGCTTTTTTTAGTTTTTCTACTTTCGCATCTGAACTTTTATATTTAACGTTCCCCGCTCTTTGTTTTACTGATTCAAATATTTTATTCATTTTATCAAAAAATTGAATTGCGTTTGTCAAATCTTGAGCTATTTCTTCAGAGATTGATCTTTTAATTTTTATAATCCACCTGTTAATTTCTTTTGAATGTTGATTGTTATGGCTAATCCAATAAGATAAAAGCTTATTGAATTTTTCATCATCTAAATCCTTTATAGATATAACCTCTTTTTTTATTTTTTAATTTAATTGAACGAATTTACCTTGATTATTAAATGCATTTAAATTTTTATTTGTTTTATGGATATTCTTGAAGTTTATTTTAAAGATCCTTTCGTAAAAGAGAATAAAGCTTAAAATATACGAATCTTGATGAAATAAATCTTCTTTTATAAAAAAACTCTTATATAAGATCTTCAATCTTCTCTATAGTTTTTTCATTAACTTTTATTTCTTTTAGAAAGTGTCTTTTAATTCTTTTAAGAAATTCTTCTTTTTCTTTTTCTGTTTCATAATGTGCTAATATACCTTTACCCAATTAATATTATCTTCTATTTCTTCTGGAATTTTTTCACTAACATGTCTAGATGCATTTTGTGGACATATTTCATGACATGTTCCACATCTAATGCATTTTTCCATCTCTATTTAAGCCTTACCTTCAATCAAAACAATAGCCCCTACAGGACATTCTTCAATACATAGTTCGCAACCATCACATCTATTTTTATCTATCCAAGGCATTTAGCACCCTTCATATTATATAAATTAAAATCTATCATTATTTTTGTAAAAATTTTATGACTATGTTATTATTAATTGCAATTCTTTATTTTAAAACTACATTTGTTCAATTATTTTTCTTAAAATTAACTCTCCAGCAGCTCCAATCATTATACCGTTTTGAACAAGTATTTGTCCATCAAGTTGAATGTTTTTTTCCAATAATTGCCCATCTTTAAAAAATAAAAGGGTTGGTATTGCTGTTATACCGAAGACTTGACCTAATGGACGATTTTGATCAAGATCTACTTGTATCAAATTTATTAAACCTTCATCTCTAAGTTTTTCGAGAACTGGAGATACGTACTTACACGGACCGCACCACTCAGTATAGATATCAATGATAAGTTTTCCTTCCTTAGGACCTTCAATTTCATATTTACTTAATTCTGCTATATTCAATTATTTTTCACTTATATTTACTAAAAATTATTTTATTTCTTAATTAATTTTGAAATTTTATTTGAATAATCATTCATAAATTAAAAATCTTATTTTTATGAATTTGAAAATAAGAAAAACATTTATTGTCTAATAAATCTAAACAAAACTTAATTGATGAATCAATTATGATAATTTGATCAACGAAATTTGAATAATTTTTAAATTTAGAACTTTAAAGAAATAAATTAATATATATCGAATAATTATTCAAAATTAGGTATTTAATTGAGTAAAAAAGTGTATTTTTACGAAGAAATTAACTCTTACAAACTAGTTAAAAATTAGCTCTTAGCCTTAATTTTCCATTACGTGAAGAAAAGCTTATTAATTATTATTGTTTAGAGATTTAATTAAATAAATTGCCAAAACAATTAGAATAATTAAAATAAACGATGTATAGAAAGCTAATAGTGAATTCAATTTGAAAAAAATTATATCATTTGCAGGAAAAGGTGGAGTTGGAAAAACTACTGGTTTAGTACTCTTTTTAAAATATTTAATTGAAAATTCTAAAAATCTTAGTATTTTAGTAATTGATGCTGATCCAGACGCAAATATTGGGGATGTTATTGGAAAAAATATTCATTTTAGAGACACTATTGGAGGTAAAATGCGAGAATTTAGAAGAAATCTTAGTTTAAATTTACTTCCACCTCAAATGAATAAAATGCAGGTTATTGAAAGTGAAGTTTTTAGCTGTCTTATTGAAACAGATAAATATGATCTTCTTGAGATGGGTCGTAGTGAAGGAGAAGGATGCTATTGTTATATTAACGATGTATTAAAACATGCAATAGACATTATTGCTGATAATTATGATATAACTCTTATAGATTCCCCCGCGGGATTGGAACACTTTGCTCGTAAAACAGGACGAGATGTTACAGACTTAGTAATTGTTACCGATCCGAGTAAAATGGGTTTTCATACTATGAATAGAATATTTGAAGTCTCAAGAGAAGTTGAACTAAAGTTCAAAAATATCTGGGTACTTGGAAATCGATTTCCAGAAAATTTAAGTTCTATACTAGAAAAAGAAGTAAAGCTTATTAATGAAAAAAATGTACATTTGTTAGGTTTCATTCCAAATGACAGCGAGATTAGTAGAATTAATTTAATTGGAGGGAATTTATTAGATTTATCAACAAATAATCCATCTTATCAACAATCAATAAATTTTTTTGCCAAAATTTTTAA
>CAYUTF010000075.1:0-2353 GCA_964447495.1 uncultured archaeon | reverse complement strand
AAATTTTTAAATAAAAGTCACTAAATTTGGAAAAATTGTTTCCTATAAGTATTATTTATAAAATTATTTTAAGAGAAAATAAGGAAATAAAAAGAATGGTTTTCTTTATTTAAAGCCCTTCTTATAATGGAAACCATTTCCTTTCTAACTGCTCTAATAGGATATCCTTAACTAATTATGAGATATCTGATTTGAATTTTTGAAATTTTCACACATCTGTTCCATCAGAATATCATTCTTCATTAAATATGCAATTTCATTTTCCAGAATTTTATTTTTTTAATTGTGTCCGCAACTTCTAATTGTGTTAGTGGTCGGGGTATAGTTTTCAGAGCTGCGATTGTGATACTTATTTGATTTAAAACACTGGAATATCCTTTTTCATCAACAATTTTATTCCGAAGGCTCTCTAAATCTAAAGATATCTGAGTTCCAGGTTTTTTTTCAAGATCGCGAATTATTTGTAGAAAAAGATTGGATAGTGAAAGATCAGTCTCATTTAAGGGTTTTTTTTCAAGTGAGGGAGCTTCCTTCGTTTCAATTGGAGAAAAAGTCGTTTGGGGTTCTATATGAGGTTTTTGTTGAAGTGGTTCTATTCTATCAGCATAATCTGGTGTAATTGAAGAAGAACGAGTTACTTGAGGCTCTTTATCAATTTTTGGCACTTCTTTTATGGGAGATGTTGCACCAATTGAATATAATATTTGTTGGTCTCCAACTTTCTTACTTTGAATCCAGACATCCTCAAGGACGGCAGCAAAAAGTTTCACATGCTCTTCGAGAATTGAACCCATTCCTGCGATTTCAAATTCTGTTCCAGCCTTTGAAATAACGCATACTACGACCTCCTCAAAATCCCGATTAATTGCCCAAAGGTTTTCTCTTGAATATAACCTTACATCCATATTAGGGTAATTTACTATTTCAGCAAGTTTTACTTGGTCATCTTGATTATTCCAATCAAAATTTGTAGAAATTCGGATATTTATATGTTTCTTAAGTTTAGAAAGAGCTATGAGATCAACATCCTCTAATCGTGGAGCAATGATATGAACTCGCATTTTTACTCGTGAGATAGATTCATTCACTTGAGCCTTCATTCCTTCAATACTTCTCACAAACCAGACATCCTTAAAGGTGAGCATCGATGCTTTTTTTGAACGTTCCCAGAATTCGCTCATTGTTTCTTCAGAAAGGTTCAGTTGGTTTAAAATATTCGTTATAATGTCTTTTTCAAGTATTTTATAAATTTCTTGTTGGAATAATTGCTTTAATTCTTCTATTCCACGATCTACATCCTCGTAGACCGTAGAAATACGGGTTTCTAAATCTTCTAAAGTATCCTTTAATCCAGTTTCAATATCAGATAGTGTACCACTTAAATCTGTACTCATCTCTCCAGCTGCATCTGAAATAGTTGCTAATTGATTTGTCACTTGATCTAATGTACTTTGAATTGTTGCAACAAATTTTTCTCTAAAATAATCCGTTAAGTCTAAGAACTGTTCAGAGATAATTTTAGAAACTATCTTTTCTGCCATATCTTTTAGAGCCCCTATTCTAAATTGTTTCTCAAATTTATCAGATATTTCGGCTTTAATTTTTTCTAATCGGGTCTCAACCACACTAAATTCTTTAATAATTTCTTCGGGAACAATCTCTCTCAGATTTAAAATGAAAGCTCTAATTTCTTGGAATTTTTTAACGCTCTCAAGCTCTTTTTCAACCCGGCTAAACTGAGATTTAAGCTGTGCAGGAAGGTTTTGTTTCATTATCTGGATATAAGTCCTATACTCATTTAACTTCCCCAATTTTGCAGAATGGTCTTCAATCTCTTTAAATTTTAGATCAAGTGCTTTTGGTGTTGATTCTTGTATATTTTTAACAATAGCTTTAAACTGGCTAATCTGATTTAATAAAGCGGAATACGGTGGTAATGCAACATAAAAGGGGGTCTTTCCAGGAACTTCTCTTACTAAGCCCTTTTCCAACAAGTTCTTGGCGATTTGTGTGGCTCTTTCTTCATCAACGTGAACCAATAGTGCAATCTCACCTATCATCACCGGGCCTCTCCCAGTCAAATGAAAAAATGCATCGATCTCTTCTTGTACTAATCCAATAAGTTCTAAAACTTGCTTAGTCGATTTGAAATCGTCTTTTTCTTGAGTCATCTTAATTCCTTTTCAAAAATTTATTATTTTTTATAAAATTGCTCTAATAGTTCTAAATATTTAATTGCTGTGTTCTTTTTTAATTTCTTTTGAGAAGTTTTTTCTCTAATATTTTCAATCATATATTCTGGATAAAAAGTTTGAGCGATTGTATCTGTTAGAAGGAAAATCCATTCTAATCC
>CAYUTF010000074.1:0-16963 GCA_964447495.1 uncultured archaeon | reverse complement strand
TGTTCTTTTAAGTTTAGGAAAACTGTCAAAAAATTCAAGAGCTTGATGAAAGGTCATCTCTAGAACATCTGAGATCGTTTTTCCCCTATACTTTATTTCAAGTGTTTCAGCATTGTATCTTTTGCCTTTGCATAAATCACATTTTATATATACATCGGGTAAAAAGTACATCTCTTTTAGGATGTACCCCGTTCCATTACATTTTTTGCAATGCCCAGATTTGGTGTTAAAACTAAATCTTCCTTTTTTGTATCCTCTTTCCCTTGCTTGAGGGAGCCCAGCAAAAATTTCTCGAATGTAATCTAAAGCCTTAGTATATGTTGAGGGAACAGAACGCGGAGTTCTTCCAATAGGTGATTGATCAATATTAATAATTTTATCAATCTCTTCAAATCCTCTAATATCATCAAACTCTCCAGGATTTATACGAGTACTACGAGTATTTACTTTATTATGAAGTCCTTTATACAGACAATCGATTATTAGGCTAGTTTTGCCTGCTCCTGAAACTCCTGTTATACAAGTAAAAACTCCCAGTGGAATTTTCACATTGATATTCTTTAAATTATTCTCTCGAGCACCTGTTATTTCAAGATAGTTTCCATTCAAATTTCGTCGTTGTTTGGGCAATTCGATTTTTTTCTTCCCTGAAAGATATTTTCCTGTTAATGTTCTTGAACTCAAAATGCTTTCAAGAGGACCTTGAGCAACCACTTCACCACCGCTTTCTCCTGCTAAAGGGCCTAAATCAATAATATGGTCGGCATTTCTCATTATTTCATCATCATGCTCAACAACTATCACGGTGTTTCCCAAATCCCTGAGTTTCTTAAGCATATTGATCAATCGAGAGATATCTCGTTGATGAAGCCCCACACTAGGTTCATCAAGAACATATAATACTCCCACTAAACTAGACCCAAGTTGGGTTGCTAAGCGAATTCTTTCTGCTTCTCCAACTGATAAAGTATGTGATCGTCTACTTAAAGAAATATAATCTAATCCCACATTCTCTAAAAATGACAACCGATCAAAAATTTCTTTTAATATATCTTTTACAATTATTTTTTGAGTATCATCTAAGTGTAAATTATTAAAAAATTTTAGCCCATCTTTAACTGAAAGTTTAGTTAATTCTGCGATATTTAACTTTTCTATTGTTACAGCTAAGCTTTCCGCTTTTAACCTATTCCCATTGCATTGAGGGCAATCAGCTTGTTTCATGAAACTCTCATAGACTCCACGAGCCCATTCAGAGCGTGTATCCATATATCTTCTATGTAACATAGGGATAATTCCTTCAAAAGGTCGTGTCACTCTATAGGAAGATTTTATTTCACTTTTACCGTTGTTATATCCATTATTTTCGCTTTCGAAATGAAAATCTATTAGTTCTTCCCCTGTTCCGAATAATAATTTATGGAGGAGATTGGGGTCAATATCCTTGATCGGAGTTTTATTTACATTAAACCCTAAATGTTTTCCAACTTGAACTAATGATTGCCAAAAATATCCTGTTAAGGAACCAAAACCAGGTATGTCTCTAATGGGAGTTTCCTGTATTGGGACATCTAAATCGTTTCCCAATACTAAACCATAATCAAATTCCATCACATTTCCTAAACCATTACAATATTTACAACTTCCATGGGGGATATTAAAGGAGAACATTTTATGATCAATTGCCGGAAAAGAAATGCCACAATCAACACAAGCAAGGTGTTCTGAAAAAATTTGCTCCTCCTCATCTACAATATCAATAATTACAATACCATCTGTTAATTCTAAGGCAGTTTCGATCGAATCGGCTAATCTTGTTTTAATGTCTTTTTTCATAACTAAACGGTCGATAATGACGTTAATATTATGTTTGATATTTTTTTCCATCGATATTTCCTCATCAAGCGTATATTGAATATCATCAATTTCGACACGAACATATCCTTGCTTTTTGAGGTCTGCAAGAAGATCTTTATACTCTCCTTTTCTATCCCGAATTATTGGTGCCTTTATAATGAATTTTTGTCCCTCTTTTAATGTACCAAAAATTTGGTCAATGATCTGCTGGGGAGTCTGAGGTTTTATTTCTTTCCCACAGTTTGGGCAATGAGGTATTCCTATATTAGCATAAAGAAGCCTATAATAGTCATATATCTCAGTTACAGTACCTACAGTACTTCTTGGGTTCTTTGAGAGCGGTTTTTGTTCTATTGCGATTGCAGGAGATAAGCCTTCAATAGAATCGACATCAGGTTTATCCATCTCTCCAAGAAATTGTCTAGCATAACTTGAAAGGGATTCTAAAAATCTCCTCTGCCCTTCCGCATATAAAGTATCCATTGCTAAGCTAGATTTTCCGCTACCACTAATTCCAGTAATTATTACTAGTTTATTCCTTGGAATTGTAACATTAATGTTCTTTAGATTATTTTGTCTAGCTCCTTTAATAACAATATTTTCATTCATATTCTGATATTTTCATATAATTCTGGAGATCAAAAAAGTTTTACTGCGATAAATAAAAACCTTCTACTTATATTTGCATATTAAAAATAAAATAATGAAACTGGGTATTCAATTTATGAATTATCAACATCTAATTCATAGTTTTACTATTCTTTTATAATATAAAAAAAGAAAAAATAAAGATTTTTAGGATTTAGGGCGCTTTCGAAGTATCATAATCGATATCAAACTTATCACTCCAACTACCAAGAAAAGATTGTACCCTGGAATTGCAGGAGGGGGTTGCTGTTGAGTAGAAGTTTTCACAACAATCAAATACGCAGTGCCTACATTTCCCGCTAAATCACGGGCGTAAAATCGAATAGTCACGGGACCAGAGGGCGCGTATGCCCATGCTTCAGAATTTATCGTTCCTAAGAACTCCGTAATTGTATAATTATGAGCTCCTCCGTCAATTGTGTACCAAACTTCATCCAAATTTGCTTCATCTACAGTGATATCATAGATTGGAGTAAACTCAAACTCTTCGGTGCTACTTGGATCATTAATACTTATTAATGGAACTATGATGTCCTTCCTTACCGTTACTGAAGCTTGAGCTATATTATTTGCGGTATCATTCGCATAAAATGTAATAGTGGCCGTGCCATTGCCAATCTTATTCCATTCTGTTTGATCAATACTTCCAGATAAACCAGTGAAAGGAATAGTGGTCGTTCCACCGTCAAGTGAATACCATGTAGTATCAAGGTCTGCATCGGGTATTGTTAATGTGAAAGATGGGGCTATAACTCCAGATAGAACATTTGATAGAGGAGAATTTACGGATATTGAAGGCCCTAATACATTGGTGGTGAAGTATTGGATGTCTGATTCATACATTGAACCCATGGTATCATTTCCAAATACTTGAATCGAATGGAGCCCATCCGAGGGCATGGGGATCGTAGTATTTCCTAAGATCGTCTTGTTAGCTTGTCCATCTAGCGAATATCCTTGCCAATCTAAATCAATATTAGAATTAAAGCTTAGAAGTAATCCTTCGTCTGAATTATCACCTATATTGTAATTCGGATCCCAAGAGTATCCGATAGAATCGAGCCATGCACCATAATTAGGATAATCTCCTGACCAGATTGATTCTAACTGAAAATTCATAACCTGCGTAGGATTTCCAACATAAGTTGTAAACGCATATCCAGCTCCATAAAGTGTATCGTCTATTTGAACCTGCCACCCTTTAGACATATTGAAATCAACCCTAACGTAATGCCATTCATCTTCTGAAAATGCATTTGGAAAAATTTGTTGCTTATCTTCCCATGGTCCAGTATAGAAGGTTTCTGCTTCAAAACCAAAAGTAAAATAATCTGTTTCATAACCATCCTCTAAATTAATCCTACTTGGATCTATACCTGAACCAGTATCCTTATAAAGCCAAAAATCAACAGAGCCTATTGTAGCTGGTGTAGAAAAATTAACATTTGTTTCAATTTTAATCGAACCACCGTTTTTTCTGATTTCATAAACATTCTTCCGACCTTGCCATTCATCCACAACTCGATAAAAACTCCCACCATCTGGAACACGATACCACCAATCATCAGGAATTGTACCTATAAGATCATCTTCAAATCCAATACTACCGGGATAATATCCATTATCAGGTTGAGTGTAAGTTTTGTTTTCAGGAGTAATGATAGATATTTCTCCTACACTTAACTTTGGAGTTGCAAAGTTATATTGAGTTCTAAAAGTTTGATATTTTCTGCCAGTTATAGAAAATGAGATAGTAAAGATGAGAAGACTTAAAATAACATATGATTTTTTAATTTTCATTTTGTGTCCCAATTCAAAATTTTTGTCTTAATTGAATTAAGATCTATTTTGTTAAGTTAGTATTTAAATGTATTTTCAGAAATAAAAAATAGGAACTAATTTTTTAGACACTAATGAAATTTAGTATTCAATTTATGAATTATCAAATTCCCTCATGAAAGTTGTTCATAAAACACAAAATTTGAATATATATGATCTGATTCTTCTTTTGTTCCCTCCCAAATGTTAAATCACATTAATTATTAAATAAAAGGTCTAAATTTTATTAATTAAAAAATATCTTTTGGAAAAGTAGTGTTTTTTAAATAAATTGGTTTAATTAATTAATCTCATGTTTTAGAAATTATGTTGATTTCTATTTTTTCTTGATTTTGGAAAGAAAGCTCCCATATGCTCTCGGTATTCTTTATAAAGATTTCCAAATCGACGAATCAAATCTTTTTCTTCATAATACATCATAATTGGAATATATCCAAAGATCGAGATTGCAGAGATTATTATGAGAAACCATGAATTAAGCATAAAACTAATCGCAACGAATAAAGGGAATTCCCCAAGAGTCTGAGGATGTCGAATATAATTGTAGATACCTCCATACATTACTGTGTCCTTTAACGGTGATAATGTTTCAGTTCCTGCATCCAATATCCCCTTTCCAAGAATAATTAAACAAGGAACCATTATAAAAGCCCCTATTATGATTCCAACCCAGAAATTGGGGTTAACTTTCCACTCACTTATTATAGGAAGAGGAAACCAAATCCACAGTACTAAATTAAGAACCGAAATAAATTCAAAAATACCACCAATTGAGCGAAACATCCTACATTCTTTCCAAGCTTTAATTCCTCGTTTTTCTTCTCTTTTCATAGGTTGGATACTTAAAATATAAAGGTACCCCATTATCAAAAATGAAATAATTAATACAATAAAATTAATAAGAGCAACGATCAAATCAACTCATCACCAATCATATTTTTTTTAATCTATATTATCCTTTAATAAAATTTAATTAAAATAATATCTCGAAAAACTGGTTCAAAAAGACCATTTGGTGGAAATTATTGTAATCAATTAATTTAACTTATAAAAGAATTATAAATAAGCTCATCTTATCATTCAATATGAAAGAGGACGAAGATATTTATCATTCAACTTTTATTGGAAGTCGTGATATTTTAGATAAGTGCTGTTTAAAAGAGGAAGAGATGAACGAATACTTAAAGAAAACAGAGCAAGTTGATCCTAAGGAAGAACATGATCACCTTTATTCAGTAATGACAAATGAAACGAGACGAGAACTTCTAAAATTTATAGATACTAATGCTAGGTCTTTTGTTGAAATAAAGGATAAATTCCAATTAGAGGATGAGCATTTACATTATCATTTATCTATGCTAGAACAATTATTTTTTCTCATGAATACAGAAAGCGGATGGAAAGCAACCCCAAGAGGACTAGGATTCTTATATTATACCATCTTGAAATAATAAACAGGAACAATCAACTACATCTAATTACTAATCAATTTTCCCTCCTCAACAAAAAATGTCTTTTTGTCGAAATCGCTATTATGAAGATAGGATACGCATCTATTTATAGGTAATTGAAAAAAAAAGAAAAAATTTTCCTAAGATTATCAAATTCCTTACGAAAGTTGTTAATAAAACACAAAAATTTGAATACGTACATTTTTTTAATTCAATTATGAGCAGTTATCATATAAAAACAATCATATTTGACTTAGGTGGAGTATTTTTCACTTTGGGCACTATTTTGGCAATAGAGAAGATCAAAGAAATTTATAATATTGAAGATGAAACTTTATTACGTGAAATCTTTAGTGATAAACCGAATTCAGCAGGTTATTTATTAAGAAAGGGTTTGATAACTATTGATGATTTTGAAGAACAATTATTTCTAAAATTGGGAATAAATAGAAAGCAGAAAAAGCACACGCGATATATATGGTTTGGTTCTTATTGTATTCATTATGGAATAGAAGATTTATTACAAATTTTAAAAAGAAATTATAGGTTATTGATTTTTAGCGGAAATATAAGAGAACGTATTGAATATTTAGAAAAAAAATGTAATTTTTTAAGATACTTTGATGATACGGTGTTTAGTTTTGACTATCAAAAAAATAAGAATGATATTGAATTTTATAAAGAATTAATTAAACATATAGAATGTAAACCTTCTGAGGCACTAGTAATTGATGATGAGAAGAAAAATATAGCATTAGCACGATCTTTGGGCTTTAGCGGAATACATTTTTACTATACTGAAAAATTAATTGATGATTTAAAGAAATATAATATTGCTATAAATTAGCAAAAGAATATAAAATTATACCCAAAATTATGCTTGCGCTTTATAATCTTCCTTGAATTCTATTATTTTATCTCTTAGAAATGCAGCATCTTCAAACCTAAGTTCTTTTGCTGCTAATAACATTTTATTTTCAAGGTATTGGACTATGACATCAAGATCTCCTTTTACTTCTAATTCCTCAATTTTATCTTTGACATGTTGTTTTAACCGTTTAACTTCTTTTTCTTTAAATTCGTGTTCTTCTGAAAGAGATTCCAAAATGTTCTTTTGAATCGTTTGAGGCGTTATATTATTGGTTTTGTTATATTCAATTTGTTTATTTCTTCTTCTATTCGTTTCCTCAATTGCTTCCTTCATTGCAGGTGACATTCTGTCCGCATAAAGTATTGCTTTTCCATTTACATTTCTCGATGCTCTACCAATCGTTTGAATCAATGAACGAGTATCTCGTAAAAATCCTAACTTATCAGCATCCAAGATTGCAACAAGTTGAACTTCTGGTAAATCGAGTCCTTCTCTAAGTAAATTTATTCCTACAACCACATCATAGGTTCCATCTCTTAATTTCCTCAATATCTCGAACCTCTCAACAGTGTTTACCTCACTATGTAAATATTCGATTTTAACTCCAAGTTCAGCGTAATATTCAGCGATATCTTCTGACATACGTTTAGTCAATGTAGTGATTAATACTCTTCCTTTGTTTTCCACAACTTTTCTAATTTCCCCTAACAGATCATCAATTTGATTGGTAGCTGGCCTCACTTCAATCTGTGGATCAACAAGTCCAGTTGGTCTGATTATCTGTTCAGCAGAAATACCTCCAGATCGCTTTAACTCATATGAGCCTGGTGTAGCACTCATAAATACAATATATTGAATCTTATTTTCCCATTCTTCAAATGTCAAAGGACGATTATCATAGGCGCTCGGCAATCGCCAACCGTAATCAATAAGATTTTTCTTACGTGATCGATCACCACCAATCATCCCATGTATTTGGGGGATAGTTATATGACTTTCATCGGCCACAATAAGGAAATCTTCTGGAAAGTAATCGATCAAGCACATTGGAGGAGAACCTGGAGCCCTGCCATCTAAATGTCTCGAATAATTTTCAATTCCTTTGCAATATCCCATCTCTCTCATCATTTCAAGATCAAACCTCACTCTCCGCTCTAATCTCTGAGCCTCAGCAAATTTCTGTTCGGATTTAAAAAACTCCAATTGCTCTTCTAATTCTTGTTCAATAAATTCCAAGGCTTTAACTTTATTTTCTTCAGGAATGATAAAATGAGTCGCGGGAAAAATACGATAATTCGGGACTTCTTTTATAATAGAATTAGAAACAGGATGGATTTCATGAATGCTTTCAATCTCATCTCCGAATAATGAAATTCTTAGACCATTATCTAAATAGGCAGGATAAATATCGACTATATCTCCCTTAACTCTCACAATTCCTCTTTTAAACTCTACGCTTGAACGCTCATAATTCATCTTAATCAATTGTTTAATGATGGCTGTTCTCTTGATATTTTGACCCTTTTCCACATACAAGGTCGTTTTATCCCAATATTCCGGATCTCCAATCCCATATATACATGATACTGTCGCTACTATGATTACATCATTCCTGGTTCGTATTGCGTGAGTTGCTGCTAACCGGAGTTTTTCAATTTCTTCATTTACTGAGAAATCTTTTTCGATATATAGCCCAGTTACCGGCAAGTATGACTCTGGTTGAAAATAATCATAATAAGATACAAAGTAATGGACAGCATTATCAGGAAACAGCTCTTTGAGTTCATTATATAATTGAGCGGCTAATGTTTTATTCGGAGCCATTAATAAAGTTGGCTTTCTGATTTCTTCTATTATATTAGCAATTGTGAACGTTTTACCAGTGCCGGTAGCACCTAATAACGTTTGAAATTTCTTTCCATTTCTGATATTCTTTGCCAGAGCACTTATTGCTTGTGGTTGATCTCCTCTTGGCTGAAAATCAGATTGTATTTTGAAATTAACACTCATAAAGTCCATTGATAATATATTTTACTCAAATTAAGATCTACTAGAATTAATTTATATGCGATAAGTGTTAAGATATTCTAATGAATGATAACTTATGACTTTTACGACAAAAATTTGAATTTGAGAAAGATTAAAAATCTATTAAAAAGGTTTAATAAAATTAGGAAAAAGAGAAAAGATTAATCCCTAACCGTTTCTATATGCGTATCCTCAGCGCCTTCAATGGTTCTAACTAATATTTCCAGCTTATCGTTAGTATCAACAGGACCAATAAAGTTTTCTAATTTAAGAGTGATACTTATTGTGAATGTTACAGAACCACCAATGCCTACCTCATAAATAGTTTCAGTGAATTGTCCAAGAGGAATATAAGTACCATTGATATATATTGCATCTACCGTTACATTTAAAGCTCCTATATTATCAATTTCTATTTTTAAATTTTGGGAGTTTCGCGCATCAGTACCAACACCGTCAATATCTATATTGTAATAGTAGGAATCGACACTTGCTGAGAATTCTGTATACGCCATTGCAGTAGTATTTGTTGTGACATTTACGTTAATTTGGTTAGTAAAGTTAATCTTGAAATCAGTTACATCAAAGGATATTAAAGCACATTCTTGTACTTCTAATGTGGCATCACCATAGAGGAATTCAACATCGCTATCTATATCCAATACGGTAGTTGAGTTTATATATATCTCTTCAAGGGATAATGGTACATTTCCAGTGTTTTTAACTAAAAGCTGTCCTGTTTCATTAGCAGCAATGTAAGAGAGGGTATCCCCTTCTACATTTTTAAGGATTTGGAGGTCTGGATCTTCACTGATGGTATGGGTATATCCAATATCGGATGCTTTTGTAGACTCGTCAAAATTTCCCGTTACTTTAATTCCAATCTCATCATTAATGTCAATATCATCTGGAGCTACAATAGAGACATATTTGACATCACCGGGGAAGAGTAATAATGATGGTATGGTGTCCACTGAAACCCATGGACCCGTCTGAGATAAGTAAATCGAGTCTAATCCCAAAAGTTTTTCTCCCGTATTCTCAAGCTTAATATAAATTCTTGTAGTTCCGTTATTATATGTATACGCATAGGTTCCATCAAATGAAACGGGTATATGTTTTCTGAAATTACTATTTCTAGCTACAACTGCTTCGGGAGATATAATCCTATTCCTAGCTATTATAGATAAGTCATAATTCTCATAATGGGATGTCAATAAAATTTCGTCTTTAATTTCGTTTGGGGTAATTACTCCTATTTTGTGTTCTTTTCCTACTGCTCCTGATGTCGCAAATGATATGGTGTAATTATAAACTTGGACAAAAGCTTTTTCTCCGGGAGCTAAAATTGGGGAACCGCTCCAATATTTGGATACTTGTAATTCATTAACCCATTTATCTGCATAATAGTTGCTTAAAATTACAGTACTATCACCAATATTCTCTACTTCAAGATATACATCTGCTCTAGTATCGTCTAGTTGCAGAACATAACTGTTTTCCTTGTTAATCTGTATTTCTCCCTCTTTAGCTTTTTTCACGAAGAAATTACTTGTTTTTTCAGTAAATGTATAAGTTCCCCCTTCTGATGCTTCAGATTGAGCCTCAACTTCTATTTTAACAACATCATTAGGTTTATACTCTCTTCCACTTGATTTTATATCTGCCCACACATAATCATTATCTCCAGCTTCTACGATATTTGTATTTATTCCTTTGCCTAGATAATAGTTGAGACTTACATTGTTAACTTTAACATCTAATATCGTGAGATTCTTTTTGCCAGTATTCTCTAACTTAAATGTGGCATACCCCGAATCGAATACTTCAGGACTTTTTATTTCAAAGCTTGAATCTAATGCGGTATAGTCAACCTTGAAGACTTTAACTAAGCCGGAGGAAGAATAAAATGCAGGAATAAACACATCAGAATCATAATACCCATGATCTGGGATATAATAACTCCAACTTTGACCATCATCGGTTTTTCTAGTTCCAATTTCTTTTCGATAATACTCCTGAAAATTTGCTGGGTTGGTTCCTGTGTACGGAGTAGTATCTATACCCCAAAACATCATTTTAACTAATTGACTATCAAACCACAAGGGTTCTGCTCGTCCAGAAGTTTCGTTGTAATATTTTGTTTCGTCAAAAACCGAGTTCCTACCCCAATTATCTTCTTCTAAACCCCAGCTTTTATATTTTGTGTAATGATCATTCGCGATTCGAACCATCCAGGGCCACTTTCCCTCGTCACCGCCCAATGGCTCAAATAAATAACCGAAATAGACCAATACGTAGTCTGCTTTTAAGATCTTAAATATTTTTGCACTATATAACTCGTTTGATTGCATCAATGCCATGCCTGTTAGGCCGATTCTCGTGGAGTTAATTGTCCCATTATCGTTTACTGTGGTCATATTTCCAATAGGCGTTAGCCAGTAACCATAGTCCCACCAACTTACTACCACAGTATCACCTGGAAGATTTGTCTTCATCCATGTTAAAGATTCTTCCCAATCATGATACACGCCACCAGGCGCAATCTGACTAGTACTCAAGCTTCCAGTCGCAATTTCCGAGGCATGCATTACTTGAGCAAAACACATAAATCCTATAATGAAATATACTATGGCGATTTCTGATTTGCCAACCATTCTTTTTAATTGTCTTCTCCGTTTTCTGCTTACTCCTTGACTTTTTTCGGCAAAAAAACTGCCAAATATTTTTAGGATATTTGATAACCCATAAGCTCCAACTAAACAAGCAGCGGGGGCAAATAATAAAATAATCCGAATCATACTTCCTGTAAAATAAAATAATGTTAACATAAAGACAATTAGTAATATATCCGCAGCATTAGCTCTTCGAAACAAAAAGAATAGTCCGAGAGGGAGTACAATTAGTGGGATCAAGGTGTTATAATAAAATACACTCCAAGCACTTGGCATATGTTCTGCCACGGAGGCGGTAAGATGCATCTGATCACGAATTAAAGGGCTAAGTATGCTTTGGATTCTTCCTCCAAAACCAAAGGGAATGATATTTGGCTCTATCCATATAATTACTGCTAAAATGATAATTGCAGGGATTAACACCCATTTTAGAAAATTGAGTAAACCTTGATAGAATCGTGGAAAACTTTCTCTTTTTGAGTAAATAATATGATAAATTGATAAGATAATTGAAAAAATGAAAATTCCTCCAATATTTAGAGAAGTGAAGAGGTCATTGTAATCAAACCCATAATAAAATGCAAAAATTAACAATCCTGTTCCTATAATTCCACCGTATGCGATTAAAACATTAGTATTGTATTTTTTAATTAATACCAAAATACCAACTACAATTGGTATAAGATAAAATACAAAGTAATATCCTCCCCAACTTAATGTTAAATACCCTAGAAAAAAGCCACCTAACACAGAATCAAGAACTCTACCTGTTCGCATGGTTCTTAAAAAGAAGTATAAGGTCATTAATGTGGCGAAAACTCCTATCGTTTCATTATCAAAAAATCCAGCAGTAGTTCTTTGCATAAATCCCGTATTAAATGCCATAAAAAATGCTGCAATCAATCCACACTTTCTATCGAGTGCTTCTTTTCCAACAAGATAAGTAGCAAGTACTGTTGCGCCTCCCATTATTGCAGGAAAATAATAACAGATATTATATAGGGAAACAGGTATTCCAATTGCGTTAATTGCTTGATATATAAGAACTACTGTAAAAGTCAGGCCAGGCCGTAGATTAGCTCTTTGATATCCTTCTGGAAACCAACTTTTAAAATCATGCCAATTAAAATATTCAAAAATAGAATGCGTAGATAGATATTCAGCGTTATAATATTGAATCCATGGATCGAATGCCTTGATTAAATAGTTTTCAACGATAATTGGTGATAATCTAATCAAGATTGCAATGAAAACAACTAAAAATAGCGCAAAAAAGAACAATAAATTCTTAGATTTTACATTTACACTAGCTCGTGTGCGATCTCTGAGATTCTTTATTGAAGACCCGATTTTCGACATTTTTTATTCAAAAGTTTTTTAATAAATCGTAATTAAATTTTTAATTAAAATTTAGATTATAAAAAATTCCTTATCATTAAAAGATTATTTTTTAAAATAATTATTGGTCTTGATATTATAACATGAATTTAAGATGTTTGAATATTCCATCAGAAAATAAATTTTATTACAATCATGGAAAGGCAAAGATATCTAATTAAATTTTATTATATTGGTTCTGGGAAGTATTTTGGATCTCAACGACAACTTGAATTTGAAACAATTGAAGATCGTATTATTGCTAGTTTACTTGAGAAAGAATACATTAAGGATTTAAAATCCGCTGGATTTGAAGTTGCTAGTAGAACAGATAGATTTGTTTCAGCTCGAGGGGCGTGTTTTTCTTTTATCTCTGAAAAATTTCCGATTTTAATGGAGATAAATTCGGCTTTACCCCGTGATATTGGTCTTTGGGCATATTGTAAAGTACATCACGATTTTTTATCTAGATTTAATGCTCAATATCGTCATTACAAATACATATTTCCTCTACCGATTGGACATGAAGAATCTAAAGTATATGATTTTAGATTAATGGCAAAAGCATGTGAGATATTTGAAGGTCGCCATGACTTTCTCAATTTCTCTAAAAGGGAAAAGGAAGATATTAATACAATTAGAGACATCCTATTGGCAACCTTAAAAGTCGAGGACCAGTTTATAATATTTGATTTCAAAAGTAAAGCATTTTTAAGGCAACAGATAAGAAGAATGGTGGCAAAACTTTTAGAAGTAGGAAAACGTGAATCAAATCTTGAATCTTTTACGAGTTTATTTAGTTCTGATGGTTATACATCATATCAACCCGCAGATCCCACATGTTTAATATTATGGGACATTATGTATGATGAGAATGTTCAATTTATAATTGATCTTAAATCTCGTGAAAGAATGAACCAATTTTTTTCAGATGAGTTTTATAAATTTAACATAAAACAGATGTTATTCAAGATCCTTCAGCATGACAATATTAGCTAATAAAGCTTTCAACTGGATTTCCTCTGTTGCGCCTTGACTTAGTCGATATTCATATTCTGCTAGCAATTTGGAAATGTGTATCTTATTTTCTTCTGAAGTCTCTAAATCATAAATTTCTCTATGAATATTTTTTATGATATTTATTCCCGAGAGACCGTATTCATTGATAATATCATCAAGGATTTTAATCGATAACTGTAATTGACCATCTATTGCATTTACTAGAATTTCTTTTATTTTTTCAGAGGGAACCTCTCCTGCTACCCTAAAAACTAAGTCCTCATTAATTTTTGTGGATACTGTGCCACAAGATTGCAGATAATTAATTGCTCTCCTGGCATCTCCTCTTGAAACTTTTACTAATGCATTTATGCCACCAATTGTAATACTTAAGTTTTCTTGTTGAGCAATGAATTTTATTCTCTCACTTATATCTTTGTCATTTAATGAGGAAAATCGAAATACTACACACCTGGATTGAATTGGAGGTATAATCTTATTAGAATAATTGCAAATTAGGATCATACGACAATTTTTTGTATATTTTTCCATTGTTCTTCTAAGAGCTTGTTGAGCAGCGGAAGTCATGTTATCAGCTTCATCTAAAACTAGTATCTTAAATGGTATATCAACGGGAGGTTTAGCTTTTGCAAAATCTTTAATATAGGTGCGGATCACATCAATTCCTCGGGCATCACTGGCATTTAGTTCTAAATAAGTAGAATTAATTGCCATTTTCCTTCCATATAATTCTCTGATCATAGCTAAGCCAGAAGTGGTCTTTCCAGTACCAGCAGGACCAGCAAAAATAAGATGGGGCATCGATTTATTTTTAATAAATTGTTTTAAACGCTTAATGATCCCTTTTTGATTGACAAGATCATCTAAAACGCGTGGTCTATATTTTTCAACCCATGGTCTGTTTTCAGTTGACATATTTACACCTTTATTGGATGATTTGTAATAATTTATTTAAAAAAACATTAAGAATAAAGATTTCTTAATTCTTAATTAATTATTTAAAGCATAATAAAAACTATGATAAGAAGTTTATGACTGATTTTAAAATAACTAAGATAAGGTCTCGTTGGATATTGGATTCCAGAGGAAATCCTACTGTCGAAACGGATGTTTTCAGTGGAAATCATTTTGCTCGTGCTGCAGTTCCTTCAGGCGCATCTAAAGGGGTTTTAGAAGCGCTTGAATTACGAGATGGAGGACATGATTTTCTTGGTAAACATGTTACTAAGGCTGTTTCAAATGTTAATACCATATTAGGGAAGAAATTACTAGGATTTGATGTTAGAGATCAGATTAAAATAGATAAAGAAATGATATCCTTAGATGGTACAAGAAATAAAAGCAATTTAGGTGCTAATGCAATTTTATCAGTTTCGATTGGAGTTGCTAAATTAGCAGCAGAATTATCGAATAAACACATTTTTGAGCATATTTATGAACTCGTACATCATACCACTCGAGAATATTATTTAATGCCATTACCATGTTGTAATATTATCAATGGAGGAGAACATGCAGGAAATGATCTTAACGTTCAAGAATTTATGATTCTTCCAGTAAAAGCAGCTAACTTTTCAGAAGCAATTAAAAATGTTGTAGAGGTGTATCAAACTTTAAAAAAGATATTATCGCAACAGTATGGAAAAACCGCGATCAATGTTGGAGATGAAGGGGGCTTTGCTCCAAATCTTTCCACTACAAGAGAAGCTCTCAATGTTATAGGAAAAGCAATTGAAGAAGCCGGGTTTAGTCTTGGAAAAGAGTTTAATATCGGTATGGATGCGGCTGCTAGCGAATTTTATCAAAACAACTTATATTTTATTGACAATAAAAAACTCACGGATGAAGAATTATTAGATTATTATCTTGAACTTCTTAATCAATACCCTCATATTAAATCTATTGAAGATCCATTTGATCAAACTGCTTTTAAAAGTTTTAGTGAATTAACCCGTAAAGTAAATTCTTCTGTCCAAATAGTCGATGATGATATTACTGTAACAAATATCGAAATTCTTAAAAAAGCGATACAACAAAAAGCAGGAAATGCATTATTATTAAAAGTAAATCAGATTGGTTCATTAACAGAAGCAATCGAAGCGTGTAAAATGTCGTTTCAAAATGAATTCAATGTAATGGTTTCACATCGTTCCGGTGAAACAGAGGACCCTTTCATCGCAGATTTAGCAGTTGGCTTATGTACAGGGCAGATTAAAAGTGGAGCTCCATGTAGAAGTGATAGGAATTCAAAATATAACCAACTTCTTAGAATTGAAGAATATTTAGGAAAAAAAGCCAAGTATCCTACTACTTTCGATTCTTGGAAAGATTATCAATAATGGTTTTTTTAATTCAATTTTTAAGCCTTTTTTATAAATCGATAAATAGTCACATCTATTTTTTTAATTTTTTTTGTATGAAAATAAAAACTTCTTTCTAAAACCATTTTAAAAGGTAAAGCATAATCCACATCCCAGTTAAATTTAGACGCGTATTCTAAAATGAACCTATGCACTTTATTATTTGCTAAATGAATGGAATAGATTACGTTGGATAATTTAAAAGCTTGTTCCAGAAATTGCCGGTCGGCTTTTCTTTTTTGTACCCCAAAGGGGGGATTCATTATAGTCGTTATTTGTGATTGCATAAAAAATTCAGGTTTCGAAATTTCAAATGAACTAATGTCTGCACATAAAGGATTTATAATATGGTTAAGTTCAAGCTTTAAGGTGTTCTTCTTTAAAATTTGCAATGCTAATGGGTCAATATCTACGCTAATGATAAATTTTGGTCGAAAATATGCGCTTGCAATCGATAACCTCCCCGTGCCTGTCCCTAAATCAAAAAGGATACTATTTTCGATATCATTAAATTCAAACCCTGCAAAATATACTATATCAACTGTACTAACGGCATCTATGCAATATTGTTCTAACTCAATTTTAGGATGTGAAAATGAGTCTGTGTTTTGAATTATTGAAACAAGATCTTTTTTATTAATTAATATCGCCTTTTAATTTCACTCTATTCGAATTTTTTTGAAATATTATCATTAAATTTATTTATTTTATTTAATATTAATTAAATAGAGAATTTAAAAGATTTATGTTGAATACAATGAAAGAATCAGTGAAAAATAAAGATATAGTTCTTACTGGACAATACTTAGGAGTAGTAGAAGAGTTTCTGCCCGATAA
>CAYUTF010000073.1:0-17085 GCA_964447495.1 uncultured archaeon | reverse complement strand
TATCAAAATAATAATAATTTCTGTTTATTTATATCTTACATAAAGTGTAAAATTGCTTTAAAGTGAATAACATATCCTTATAGAAATTTCAAAATATAATAAAAAAATTAGATTTTTATAATTATATTTTTCTTTGCTAAAAGTATTGCTATTCCCGCTTCGATAATAATGGGTAAAACGCCAACGAGTAACATTGTTATAATTGGATTGGCTGCAAGAAAATCGCGCTCAATTAATCCAATAGAGAAATCCCAAATAAAAGCGAGGATAAATAATAATAGCATATTTCTTCCCATTTCACTTAAAACTGGAACTTTAAAGCCCATCTTTTCAAAGCCATAAAAGACGGCGATCAAAAATCCGGAAGCCGCAATTGCGAATAGTGCGAGTGAAGTGGTTGCGTCATGATGTTCTGCTGGTTGTATCCAATCAAAGCAATAAAATACAATAATAAAAATTGTTGAAGCTGGGAGAATACGCTTCTTAAAACCAACATTGGGATCTTCAGGATCCATTTTATACCATTGAGAGAAACAAGTTGCTGCAATTGCGATTGCAGCATGGTTAACTGCGTTAAATGGGAATACTAGCGTTCCACCAAGTAAAGGACCTTTATAATCAAAAATTCCTGTTGCATAAAGAGTTGCATGAATAATCATTATTCCAATCGGAATCAATATTCTTTTATCAGCATTTTTAGGCATAAGGTATGTAAATAAATATGCCGCGAATGTACCGATTGCTAAATTAGCTAAAGTGCCATACCACAATACTTCATCCCAAGGTATAGAGCCACTGGAAATTAATCCCCCTATAATTCCATCATCTATGAATGCTAATATGTAAAGTCCGGCTACTCTAATTAATCCATGCTTCCAAGCAGCAGCATCTCCTTTCTTTTCTCTTCTACTCGTAAAAGCAATATAACCTACAAAACCAAGTATAAACATGAAAATTTGCTGTCCTATATCAATAATAGTAATGATTGGAGGCCAACCATTTAGATATTTAAATCCATGATTTAAAAGAGGGGGACCAATCCATGTTCCCATTAGGGGATCACCAGATAAAGGCCATGTTATAACTGATATTATAAGAAAAATAATTATTAATCCTCTAAATTGATCTAACCACTCATATCGCTTATGAAGTTTTTCCTTTCTGTCTACATTCTCTTCTGTCATAATTTACACTTTCATCCTCTAATTATATAATAGTCAAAAGGTGATTAATGGTTTCGATAGGAAATGATTTAAAAGTTTCGGTCTTTGGTTAAAAAAAAACGAAAATATTATTATAGAATAAAGTTCAATTAAAATTATTTTAATATAAATAGCCTCCAAGATTATCCATGAAAAGACGTGAGTTAATTTCTGTATTTTTTGTTATGTTGTTGATTCTAATTCTAGTTATGGATGCCGCTCTATTACTCCCTAATGAAGTTTTAATTATTGCTGATCTTAATATTTATTTTGATGTAATTGGGATATTAATCGGAATTTACACGTTAATTCACGGAATATCCATAATCTTCTTTGGATATTTAGCTGATAATATTAATAGAAAAAATATTCTCATCCTTGCTGGATTTTTATGGGCTATAACCGCAATATTTCATATATTTATCGAAGAATTATGGCAACTAGTTGTATTGCGATTAATTGCTGCTGTAGCGACAAGTGTAGCAACTCCCCTAATAATTTCATACTTAGCTGATATTATTTCTCCCAGATCTCGCTCAAAGTCTCTCGCATTTTGGGGATTAATCTCCTCTTTTGCCAGCATTCTTGCTGGGGTTATAGCATTAGCTTTTAATCCGATTGACTATAGTACGTTAGAGTCTTTTACCATTATCGAAAAAATAGAAAATATCAAATTACTTTATCCTGATTTCCTTCACACATGGACCTACCCATACTTTTATTTGGGGATTATAGCTTTATTTATTACTACCTGCGGATATTTCATTATTATAGAGCCTAAAAGGGCAAGCAAAGAAGAATTCTTTCAAGAATTATTGACTAAAGAAGAATATAATTATACCTATAAGATTAAGATCAAGGACTTAAAATACATTTTTACTCGGAAATCAAATTTCTTTTTGATCATGAACTTTTTTGATGTTATTTTTGTGGGTTTGTTTCTAACTTATATCTTTCCCTATATAAATCTTGAAATCGGGATAAATGTGATTGATTTGAGGGTTTTTATCTTATTCTTTATTGCTATTCTATTTGGTTTAGTTATTGGACAATTTATCTTAGCTCATTGGGGAGATAAAAGGGTCCAAAGAGGAGATATTAATGGGAGAGTCAAAGTTGCTGTAATATGCTCAATCTTTACAATCCCATTTTTAATGGGCGCTTTCGCATTATCCCCTAACTTAGCCTATAATTCATTTTTCTTTAATTCAATTAAAGTTAATGAATTCACTTTCTGGATTTTTTGGATCGTATACTCTTCTTTTTTAGGAATAGGAATAGCGTTTGAGATGGGAATTGGGCCCAATTGGTATTCTTCGGTTATCGATGTGAATTATCCCGAAAATAGGGGCACTATGATTGCGATAGCCTCATTTGTCGATGCAATCGGAAGAGCTATAGGGGCAATAATTGGTGGAGAAGTAGTAAAATCTATAGGAAGCTTTTCAGCAACTATATTTTGGTCAACCCTTATTTTTGGTTCTATATCAACTCTTTTTTGGATTCCTCTTTTTTATACGTCAAAAAAAGATTTAATGGACGTAAATGAGGTCTTAAAAGAACGTGCAGCAAAACTAAAATCAGAGTTAAGTAGTTAAAACATAATGATTACTATTATTATTCTTTCTTTACTAATATATCACATACGATGTGGAATAAATGGGGACCATAACTCTTCACTATCCGCTTAGATAGTAATTGGCATATTATTCCCGGCGTCTCCGCTCTATCCTGAAATTCATCAAATAATAAATAACCGTCTTCTTTTTTAGCTACGCCCTCATAGTGATATATTGTCCCTGAATCTTTCATTAAGGTTAAGGCTTCCTTAATATAATCTTTAGGGGCAGGAAATACACCCATTATAACACGATCAGCTTTTATTCCTGAATTACTCAGTTCGATAACCACTTTTTTACAATCTCCTTGAATTGGAATAATTATATCCTGTAATTGATTTATTTTCACATTTTCTACCAAATATTCATATGACACGGGATTCAATTCAATGCTATAAATCTTCGCAGGTTGAGCATTTTTCGCAATACTTAGGGAAAAATACCCAATTCCCGCAAACATATCAACAATAATCTCGCCATCTCCAACTAATTGGGCTAGATATCTCCTTTCATTGATATTTCCTTTACTGAACATAACTTTAGTTATATCAAATTTATATATTACATTATGTTCCCTATGGTAGACTTCAGGGTCATTTTCTCCTGCAATAAATTCAATTTTTTCTGGCTTTCTAAACTGGCCTTTAACTCTTCCAGCATTCAAATAAACCGACTTCATTTTAGGCAGGAATTGAAGATAAGCATCTCCAATAATTAATTTTTTCTCAAGGAGTCTCTCATTCAACTTGATAATTATCTTTTTCCCTACAATTTGGAATCCACGGGGGAGTAATGAGAGCTCTTCTTCAGAGAGTTCCTGTTTTAAGTACTCTTTAAGTTTGTCTCTTAATCTCATAAAATGTCAAAACTGTCCATTTTAAATTGCAAATATTTTACACGTTAAATTATTATATTATTTTATATCACTAAATATTATATTAGTCGATATTATTGTAAATAGTAATAATTTAATCAAAAAAAAAAGGTTAAGTGTGAATATTAAATGACAAGTTTAAATGATAAGCAATTTTTAGTTGATGAAAACAAAGTTTGGTTTACTGGAGGATACTGGCCAGAAGGGGTGCCAAAACAGTTAAAAGATGTGGAAGGAGTTGAAGTTTTACCTCTTTGGGAAGGTTTTATTAAGTTTGCAGATGACCACGATACTTGGGATTCCAACGTTTGTCTTTTTAGTTATGGACCGTATATGGAAAAGGTGAAATTAAGAACTTTATTTGATTATGCGAAGAAATTTGGCACTTTTCTCTATGACTCTTTAGGAATTAGAAAAGGAGATGTAGTAGCGATTGATCTACCCAATTCTATAAATTTTGTCGTTGCTTATATGGGGTGTATGTATATCGGAGCTATTGCTCAGGGAATTAATCCTACTTACAAACCAATGGAGTTATTACACTCATTAACCATGACAAAAGCTAAAGTATTGGTACTTATGGATATGTTATACATTGCTGGTCCAAATACAATCTTACCCAAAACTAGCGTGAAATATTTAATTCCTTCTAACTTTGTAGACTTTCTTACTGCCGACAATGCTACAATAGAAGCTTTAGGAATTCCGAGTGCTAAAGATAAAATTCCCGATAAAACAGAGCATTATAAAGTTTATTGGATGGAAAAAATAATTAAGGAAACAAAACCAATTGAAATTGAAACAAAAATAGATCCTTGGACAGATCCAGCTGTTTACTTAATGACTGGTGGCACTACGGGATTGCCTAAAGTTGCCATGCTTAGTCATGCTAATTTAGGCTTAAATCTGTTAATGATTAAACCATGGGTTAATTTAGAACCAGGTATGCTCACAATTGGTAGTATTCCCTTTTTCCATAGTTTTGGAATGACATGTGTCATGAATGGAGCCTTAACACTTGGAATGGTAATGCTACTCTTTCCAAAGCCTCCCACTGATGAAATATTATGTGAAACAATAAACAAGATTGAAACACCCAAAGGGATTATTTATGTGGGTGTCGAAATGCTTTTTAAGCGCTTAATAGACTTTGTTGAATCTGTTGGTGTTGAAGAGTTTAAAAAGAAATATGATTTTTGGAAGAAACTCACCTATGCAACCTCTGGTGCGGGACCTCTTCATGATTATGTCAGAATTCCCTTTGAAAAAGTATTTTGTCCCATCCGAGTCGGCTACGGGTTAACCGAAACGTCCCCCGTGACGAGTGTTGCTCCCTATTGGGGAGATTATAAGGTTGGCAAGTTGGGTTTACCCCTTCCGGGAGTCGACTGGGCGATTTTTGATTCTGAGAATTTCGAAGTAGGGCCTATATCCGATGGTACTCCTGAAATGAATAATTTTGGAGTTGAACATACCGGAGAGATCTGTATTGCGGGGCCGCATATCATGCTTGGGTATCTTGGGGAACAAAAAGAGCAGGAGGATAATTTAAAGTGGTGGAATGGGAAAAGGTGGCTTCTATCCGGTGATATTGGTTTTATGGATGAACATGGATTTGTTGAGATACGGGATAGGAAAAAATCTTTAATTAAAGTTTCAGGACATAGTGTTTTCCCTAAAGAAGTTGAGGATTTACTCGGAAATCATGAAATGGTTGATGAGGTAGCTGTAGCAGGTTTACCCGATGAATATACCGGCGAATCGGTTAAAGCATGGGTCACTCTTAAACAAGGATTTAAAGCGGATCGTGATATTACGGTAGATCAATTAAAGCAGTGGTGTCTTGAAAATATGGCTAAATGGAAATCACCTAAATACATCGAGTTTGTACGAAATCTCCCTGTAAGTATGACTGGTAAAGTTCAGAGAAGAGAACTTCAAGAAAAAGATCTTGAGAAGATTGAAAAGGGTAAGGAGATAAAAGGATAAAATTTCTTTATTTTTTTATTATATTATTTTATTATTACTAAGATTTTTTGTATTTATTTTTACAAAAAGTTAAATTAGCTTACTTTTATAACTTGGGTATAGTAAATTAAAAGCTATGAAGAGTGGGTTAATTTGGATGGGAATTTCAAATTATTAGAATTAGCATGTCCAAAGTGTGGTATAGAAAAAACTGTAAGGATTCCCATAGAGTTATTTGATGGAAAGGGTTTTAGTATAATAAAGATTCAAGTCCCGATAGGAGGAGTGTGTGATTCCCACAATTTCATGGTGTTACTCAATAAAAAGGGTGTTATTTTAGGGTATGAAACTTTTGATATGATGGTTTCGAAACCAACGGAACCTGAGAAATTTGAAGCAGAAAAAGAAAAAATTGAAGCATATGATGAAATAGAGCTAGAAAAATCGCCGTTACAAAACTATATTGATAAATATGGATTTAATTGCATAGCAGGATTTTTACACAGTAAACTTTTTGATTATCCTGCATATCTTATCTGTCGCGACGATATTATAGTTGAAATTGACGATATGAATGCAAACTTTAATTATGTTGTTCCTAATGAATATAGAGACTCCCATGTAATGGAAGTCATCAAATACGATCGAGAGATTTATCCTCAGCCCGGATATTATTATGCACTTGCGAAAGATAGATACAAACATGCTTTTATTATGAATCCCAATCGACATGTAATTAATACTCCTTGGACAACAGATATTGAATATGAAAAAGTCATGATAAGAAATGCGGTAGAATGGAAGGAATCTGATAAGCATTTTAAGAAACTTTCAGAATTCGTAGAACGTTTTGTTAAAGATGTGGAAATTACGGCTTCATATCTAAAAGATGTCAAAAAAATCTATGAAAAAGATTTAATAAAAAAATTAAATAAACAAATAGATTTATCAACAATAAATAAATCACGGTTAAGATTAATCCGCGAGTTCATTAGTAAGAGAATAACCCCCGAAATCGCAGCTAAAATTGTGATTTAATCGCCTTCTCTTTATTTATTTAGTCTTTTGTGAGTTTTTCCCATGATTTTATAAATATTAATAAACTCTTTATAGAGGGTATCATACACGTTTCTATTATCTGGATTAGGTGTATAAATATTTGCTACTTCACAACAACTTTGAATCTCGTCCCATTTAAGATAACCTAGTCCTACTGATGCAATAAATGCGGCACCGCGAGCATTTGCTTGAATAGGGTCTTTTATTTGCTTTATTTTCCTATTGAGTACATCTGCAAAAATTTGGCACCAAATATTACTTGTTGCTCCGCCACCAATTATGCTTAATTCTGGCATTACGATATCTTTCTTCGTCATACCTGGTGTAGCTTTCATTTTAGCCTTTTGAATGAATTTTTCTACATAAGTAAGCAGCCATTTTACATTATACGCTACCCCTTCAAAAATAGCTCGAATTATATGGGCTCGAGACATCTCCATTGAAAGATTATAAAGTCCTCCTCGTACTGAATGATCATCAACAGGGGCTCTTTCACCAAATAACCATGGAGTGAAGATTAAATTATTTGATCCTGCTGGCGTATCTGCTACAATTTTATCAAAGATTTTATATACATCGGGTACCGCTTCTTCCCTTAAAAGTTCATCCTTATGATAAAGAATTTTGTCTCTGAGAAATTGTAACGCTCCTCCAGCGATTTCTTGTTCATTTATAAGCATATACTTACCTGGTATTGCTGCTGGCACACTAGCCATATTATGAAATATATCTGTTTTCTTAAATGGTAAATGACATAACAACCAATCTGAAGTACCTATATAGATGTGACCTTCATAATCTCCGACTGCTCCAGAACCTATAGTTGCACCATACAAATCTGGAGCTCCCATTATAACCTTTGTATCTTTATTTAACCCTAATTCGTCCGCAACTTCCTTCTTTAATGGTCCTAAAATATCTGTTGACCACTTTAACTCTGTAGGAAATTTGGCAAGATCTAGTTTTAATTTTTTAACCAACTTTTTGGAATATTTAATATTATGAATTTTTCGGATATCTGTAATCCAATGCATCTGAATTGAGGCATAAGATGCAGCAAATTTTCCTGTAAGTTTTAAATTTATATAATCTTGAGGTTCTAAGAAGTTATAGGTTTTTTCGTAAACATCTGGACGATGCTCTTTAATCCATAGTATATGCGCTACTGGATCCTTTCCTGACAAGCTTGGACCACCTGCGGTCCTTTTCATCCAGCTTAGCATTTTAAACAAAGAATACCCTGAAATTTGGAGTAAACTCTTATGCAATTGCTTCATATATGGTGCTCCACGAGTATCCATCCAAATGATTGAGTTCATTAAATGATTCCCTGCCTTGTCTACTGCCACAGTACCACTCCATTGACTTGTATCACATACTCCAACTATATCATCTACAGATACACTTCCCCTGTCAATAACTTGTTTAGCGGTCTTTAGAATAGCATTCCACCATTCTTCAGGATTTTGCTCTGCTCCTCCTCCCTTTTCTAAATAAAGAGGCACTTCCTGGAAAGCCCACTCAACAACTTTGCCTTGAGTGGTGACTAAAGCAGATTTAGGACCTTGAGTCCCATGATCGATTGCTAAAATATATTTTTCTGAATCAGACATAATTATTATTAATGTACTAAAACTAAATAAAGCTTTTTTGAATTACAATAAAAAAATATTTACAAATCAGCATTAGTCTAATCTATAATTAAATTAATTAGTCTTATCACTTTTAATCACTTAAGGAAATTATGATATTTTAAGATGGTTTTCAATGGATTATGAAGAGAAAATTGCTAAGATAAAAAACATAGTAAGTTCCCCATTAAGAGAATTCAAACCAGAAGAATTAAAAGGCATTGTTGAAAGATATGAAAAAAGGCATGTTAAATCAAAAGAAGCATTCAAGCGAGCAAGAAAGGTAATTCCAGGAGGAGTTGAACATAATTTAGCATTTAATTATCCCTTTCCTTTAACAAGTAAAAAAGTATATGATTGTTATATGGAAACTATTGATGATGTAGTTTTATTAGATTATTTAATGTGTGGAGGGCCCATAATTTTAGGGCATAATTATAAGCCTTTAACAGAAAAAGTTCTAAATGTTATTCAAAATTACGGTCCATGCACCGGAATTACAAGTGAATATGAGTATATAGCAGCAGAACAATTACAAAAGTATTTTCCCTCCTGTGAAAATGTAAGATGGCTTCAAAGTGGAACAGAAGCAGATATGTTGGCTATTCGAGTAGCACGTGTATTTACGGGGAAGAAATATGTTATAAAAGTTGGGGGTAGTTATCATGGATGGTCAGATCAGCTACTTTATGATTTACATATACCTGGGACGAAAAGAATGGAATCTCATGGTATTCCAAAAGAAATTTATAAATATATAGATTCTATTCCCCCCAATGATATTGAAGCTTTAAGAGAGATGTTTAAAGAAAAGAAAAAGGTTGCTGCAGTGCTTATAGAACCCATGGGAGGTGAATCTGGTGCGAATCCGGTAAGACCAGAGTTTAATAAAGAAGTTGAAGAATTATGTCATGAAAACGATACATTGCTAATTTCTGATGAGGTTGTATGCGCATTTCGATTGCATATGGGAGGTGGTCAAGCCTATTTTGGATACACTCCTGATTTATCTATTTTTGGAAAGATTGTTGGACATGGATATCCTTCGGCTGCCGCATTAGGTGGGCGAGCGGATGTAATGGCAACAGTAGCCGCGGGAGTAGGAGGAGGCGCAAAGAGAGCATATTGTGGGGGGACATTAGCCGCAAATCCTCTTACATGTGCAGCAGCGTATTGGGCAATGAAATTTGTGGAAGAAACAAATGCGACTGAAATTGCAGGAAACGCAGCAGCAAAAATTTCTGCAAAATTAAATGAAGTTTTCGAAAAATACAATCTACCATGGTTCTCATATAATTTTGGTGCAACTGTACATTTTCACACTTCATGTGTATTTGGTATAGATATAACAGATCCAAAGCAATCTCCTCAAGTTAAAGAACGGAAAGAGTTTATGGAACACATGGGGGCAGCTTTAGTAGATCAAGAGATTATTTCAGTATCAGGAAGTCGGTTTTACACTTGTATCCTTCATTCTGATGATATTATAGATCATACTGCTCAAAAGATAGAGGAAATCTGTAAAAAAGTTAAATAAAACCTTTTCTTATCTTTTTAATTAAAAAAATTCTTAATCTACTTTAAATGAAAAGATATTATTTAGGAACAAGTATAATTAAATCTTAATTAAAGTCTTCTTAAAGTGAGATTATATCTATCGCATGCATCTTTATTCGATTGGAAAAATAATCAATTATGAATTAATTATAGAAGAACAACTGCAATTTCAAGGTACTTCAATCAGTAAAGTTATCGAAAAGTACAGTAGAAGGAAAAACTCTCTTAAATTAAAGGTAATTTCACAAAAGTTATTTAATGCAGTAATTTTTGCCATATTACCTTTTTTCCCACTTCTCGCATACTTTAACATTGAAGAATATTTCACAGCTAATCCAGTACCACTTGAGTTCACTTTTTTGATTAAAAGTATAATATTTGAGATATACTTTGTGTTGCAAATCACGGATTTTCTTTTAATGGGAATATTTAATTCCATTAATATCATGTCAGGTGAGATATTTAACTGGTTTAAAACCTTACCTTTATCAGAAAAGCGTTTGCGTAGTTTAGTAATGATTACCATATTTCAAAACTATGATATCACTTTGTTGGTAATGATTTTTACTTTTCCGATTATTATGCTCATTGGAACCCAGAATTTACTCTTATTTTTAATTTGTTTGGGATTATCAAGTCTAAATACCTTATTTTCTCTCTTTGTATTAGTATTATTAGGAAAGAGCCTAGTAAAATTCATGAATCGCCATGGATTTAAACCTAGAAGTTCCATCCTTTTTCAGTTTTTCAACGTTTTTAGTTATACTATACTAATTTTTGGGTCAATTTTAATCATTCAATTGACCCTAAATTCCATTAGTGGAATTCTTAGTAGTTTTCTTGATTATAGATATTCGCCTCTTCTTAATCTCATATTAACTTTAATACCTTTTCCTTTTAATCCTTGTTATATCATAACTTTTTTTACACAGACCCAAGAAGTATCCACCCTGCTTCTTAACAATACACTAATTGGATTTGCATTATTCTTCCTTTTATTATACTCCTTTTTCAATAAATCCTTAAAAGCAATTGACAAAATTATTTCTCTTAAATATAGACCAATTCTTTATTTATTAGATCCAAGAAAGGACCAGATTCATATTAATGTATCACGTCCAGTAATAGCATATATCAAAAAAGACCTAATATTAGCTTCCCGAAATTTGCAAACATTTATGGCAGTTGTGATGCCAGTTGTATTTTCATTTGTATTTATCTTTTATTATAATACAACTTTTACAGGCGGAGATACGCTTTTGAAAGCAGATATGTATGTTAATTGTTTAGTAATTTTAGCTTTTAATTTAATTGTTTCGTGTATGTTGGTGTATAACCTTCTTAATATTGAAATTGCAGGAAGAACAATTTTAGTTACCTTACCAATAATCCCTCGAGAACGTGCAAAAGCAAAATTGTTTTTAATGATGATCATACAATCGATTTGTGTTATTTTACCTGCGTTTATTTATATATTTAATCCGAAATTCATACAATTGTTAATAAGTTTTATTTTACTCTTGCCCTTTACATTTTTGTTCTTAATGCTAATATTTCTATTACGGATTAAATTATTCGGCAAAGATAAAAATCGATATGTAATTGATGAAGTACAACCATTAAACAAGGGTTCTAAATGGGTTTTAATTATCATCATTGGTTATCTTATTTATTTTTTCTTATCTACCGTCACATCCCCTCTCTATTTTTCTCATAATTATAAAGAACTTATTATATTTCTCATCTTTGCAATTATTGTTTTGATAATAAGTTATACCTTGATCTTCAACAAGTTCTTCCCAAAGAGCTATTAATATAAATCAATCTCTAACTTCTAAAATTAAAAGTTTTAAATTTTCAAAATTTAACAAATTAAAAATATTATAATTATAGAAAATATTTTTCTAAAAATAGTGATTAATATGGGAAAACAGAATGAAATAACAGAGCCTACTGATTTGTTCAATGAAGATGGATCTCTTGTGCAAAGAGGTTGGGCTCGTAAGCCTATAATAAACTACAATAAAGAAAATATAGGAAAAAGCTATTTTCGAATAAAAGAATGGGATCATTATTCCGTTCTGAATAAAGAATTTGGGTTTCAGCTTACTATAGGCGATATAGGTTATTTAACGCAGATGAGCTATGTATGGCTTGATTTTACTAAGAAAGAAAGAAATGGACAGGCTCTAATGAAATTTTTCACCAAATCTAAAATTCTTCCGCTTAGTTCTTTAGAAAACAGCTATATTGAATTCCCTACTGATAAATTTAAAGCTACTATTGAAAAAAAAGGCGATAAAAGAATTCTTACCATTGATGATTCTACTTTCTTAGAGAAAGGAATAAATGGTTCAATTACGTTAGAAGATAATCCTAAAATGGATAATACTGTGGTGGTAACTGGTTATGGCTCTAAAAAGCCTAAACTGTTCTATTACAATCATAAAATTAACTACATGCCTGCTAAAGGCACGATAAAGCTCGGTGAGGAGAGCTATAACTTTGAACCGGAATCATCGTTTGGACTTATGGATTGGGGGCGAGGTATATGGCCATATAAAACACACTGGCTTTGGGGATCGGCATGTGGACTGGTAGATGGGAAACCAGTAGCTTTTAATGTAGGATATGGATTTGGAGATCTTTCAACGCATACGGAAAACATTGTATTTTATGAAGGAAAAGCACACAAAATTGATGAAGTTACATTTCACCATGAAAATGACCGCGATCCTACTCAACCATGGAAATTCACAAGTAATGATAATAGATTTAATATGATATTAAAACCAATCATTCCTCATAGAGAAAAGTTAAACTTTGGATTAATTTATCTCAACTCATCACTCTTACATGGATTATATTCTGGAGAAGTTGTGTTAGATACTGGTGAGAAGATTCAGATTAAAGAAATGTTAGGGCATGCCGAAGATATCTACTGGCGTTGGTAATATAAACCCAAATAATTTCAATTATCGAATATTATAATAATAGAGGTAATGATTTGAACGATAAACATATGGGAACTTTGCCAAAAAACCCAATAGAAGCTCAAGGAATGTTAATAAAGGCTTTTTATGAAAAATTCGGCAAGGATGCTTTATCTATAATCAAAGATGTTTGCAAGAAACAAGGTCGGTCTCTCGGTTTAAAAATTAAAAATAAACTACAGAATAATAAGTTATCAACGGTTGCTACAGCTTTTTCAAAAAGCTATAATCCAAATGATATCAAAATCGTTGAACTCTCTGATGAAAAATTCCAAATTCAGGGAAATAGATGTCCTTTTGGCCTAGAAAATACATCGAGGGAATTATGCGAAGCAGTGATGGAAATCGATGCTGAATATTTCCGAACGGCTGTGAATGAAAATATACAACTAAAAATCATAAAAACTGTAGCTGCTGGTGATGAATACTGTGATACTATTTACAATTTTAAAAATAAATAACAAGGATTATTCTTATGAAGATATCTATAGATGTTGGTAAATTATTAAATAATAAGATAAAAAAAAGTAAAATTAAAATTTATTTATAATCCTAATTCTTTTAGTCTTTTTTTATTTTCTTTCACTTTATCAGGAGTTAAATCGAAGTATTTCCAGAAAATTAAGGTTGTAATAAAAACGATGATAGCTGGAATGATCGATGAATGAAGTCTGATTCCAAATTGGGCAATCTGCCAGTTAGGAGTGGTCATCAATTGAGCTAAGGTAGGGATGCCCTCATCAAAACCAGTTAGGATATGGACTAATGCAATTACAATTATTATAATCGCATATCCTAATCGGATAAACATCGCCTGAAAACCATAATAGATTGATTGTTGTCTTTTACCTGTTCTTGCAGCATGATCATCAAGTACATCACCCATCATCGGTGGATCCATAAACCATTGACCTCCAACACCGATTCCAAATGTAAATAAGCTAATTGCCCAGATTACAGTTGCCACTCCAGGTAACATCAATCCATCGGGAAGAAATATCATCGGGACGACTGTAATAAACATAGCAAATCCCGCATATACACTCAATTTCTTATTATTATCGATTTTCTTAGAAAGATATACCCATAATGGAATAGATATTGCTGCCCCCAGAAGCATAGATCCAAGAACAATTATGAATTCTAATTCGCCTCCTCCAAGGATATAAGTTACAATATATCTTCCAGAATTCTGAAGCATGACGCCTCCTACTTGATATCCAAAGAAAAATAATATTTTAAGCATCAGCCTTTTATCCTTAATTGCTTTTTTACTTTCTCTGAAAAAAGACTCAATTTCAGCACTTTCCGGAACTTCTTTTCTTTGTGCATAGGTCGCTCTTATTCGCTTATCCTCCCAAATCCCGGGCAATATCAATAGTAAAAAGAAGAATCCAATTATTATCCCAAACAGTGCAGCCGTAAAATATGAATTTGCAATTACTACATTACTACCAGTGTCTGTAATGAAAAATCCAGGCAATAAAACAGCTAATACTAACCCGAGTATGCCTAAAACAGTTCCAAATCCTTGCACCACTCGACGTTCATTAGAACCAGGAAATTTTATTGGGTACATGGAAATAACATTTACATCATATAACGTGAGTAACGTGTCATATAATATAATGGTCAAGAGGTACCAAAAGAAAATAGAGAACTGATTGGCCGCTAATGCACTCTCTGTACTATACCATTCTACTGGTACCATGTAAATCAGTAAGTATGTGAAAAGCCAGGGTACTGCACCTATTAACATCCATGGAACTCTACGATATCCCCATTTTCTCTCCCACGGCATACGATACTTAATTTTTTCCATGATATAACCAATTAAAGGATCATTGAAGGCGTTCCATAAACTATAAATAGCAAAGGCAATCATAATGAGCCATGCCTGGAGCCCTATAACGGCTTCATAGAAAAAGAGTACATTAAAGCCGAAAGCTGCTGTTATAAACTGCCCAAACATTTCTCTAGTACCATATGATGCCATAATGCGTTTCTTATTTTGATATACTTCTACTTCTTCTGTCATATTTTTTACCTTGTATAATATCCGTTTTAAATTATACTGAATAATAATTCATTATAAACTGTAAGCAAATTATTATTTATTGATTATATCTTTAAGATTTTTTAAAGATTGCTTTAATTAAGGTATCTTTTACTATAAAGGAGAAATATTTTTTTGCAATAGGATATTTAGAATAAAGTATAACACTATTACACTATTTATAACCAACATTTATATAAATTAGATAAACTATATGAATACAAACGAGGGATAATGATTAAAATATATATGTTTGCCCCTCATCCGGATGATGAGGTTTTCGGAGCGGGAGGTTCTATTTTAAAATGGTTGGAAGAAGGACATGACGTCTCTATTATTTGGCTTACGGATGGAAGAGCAGGCTATAGAAAGGCAAGGAAGATAGGAGAGTTAGAAGATAATGAAGAAACCAGAATAACAGAAGAGGAATTAGCTGAAAAAAGGTTAGCTGAAGCAGCAGCATCTGCGAAAGTGTTAGGGATAAAGCCTGAAAATTGTTACTTTTTAAAGTATCACGATCAAGATTTACAAAATCATATATATGATGCGGTCAATAAACTCACCAGAATCATTAAAGATGCAGATAGATTTATCCTTCCTAGTAATAATAACGATCATCCAGATCATCAAGCTGCTCATGATATTGCTGTTAAAGTGGTAGAGAAATTAGGACTAAAAGATTTAGAATTTTATGTATATGCAATCCATACTGCATTAAAAGCAAAAGAAGAGCATATTGTTAATGTTAGATTTGGAAAACTCCGTTTTAAAGCATTTGAGGCATTAAAGAAGCACAGATCTCAATTTTTTACTAAAGATTTAGAATGGCAAAGTGTATGGGTTAAGGAAAAACGCAGGGATTATTTTGGTGTTTACAAATTAGCTGATAAAGGAAAATTTTATAATTTTTAAATCACAGACAAAGCAATTTTTATAATCTCGTAAAAAGATTATTCGGGTAAATAAAATTTACAGAGAGAGCATTGTTTAACTCTTAAACGCCTTTCTGGTCCAAGAATTATGAATTTACTCTGCATTAATCCATTACATTTAGGACAATTTTTAGTAAAGTTTTCTTTTATAGCGTTTAATACTTGTTGAATATTTTTTTCTAATTTTAAGAGTTCATTTGCATTCTCAATTATCTTACGGGCTGATTTGACACCAATACCTTTAATCCACGCTAATTCTTCGGGTTTCGAGCTAGCAACCTGTTCAATAGACTTCACTCCTGCTTTAAATAAATTAACGGCAGCCACGGGACCAATACCTCTTACTCGTTCAATTTCGTCTGACATTGGCATCAAAAACATTTTAGTATTGCTTTGTATGAAGTATTTTCTAAAGAAATAAAGAAATAAAGTCCATTATATTAATTCTATTGATTCTATTTTTTAAATATATATGTAATAATGGGAATTCTGAAAAATAAAATTTCAGATGATAAAATAAAGGAAAAATAAAATAAATTTTTTTTCTATTTGGATAAGCTGCGCCCTACTCCGTAGTACATTAAATATCCTCCGGATATTGCTAATATAAGACCAATAAATCCCATAATAACTCGAAATGTACTATTATTTAATGTATTTGATATAAATATTCCATACATAAATATGGCAAGAGCACTAAATCCATAAATAAAAAATTTCCACTTTTTTTGCAATACATCATCTTCAAACTTCTTGTACACTTGCAAGGATAAGTAATAAATCGGTATAACAGCACCAATAGTTTCAACGAGTATTACATAAATAAAGAAGGGTAGACTCCAAACAGGGGACCAATTTGTTGTTGCGCTTATGTCTACTCCATATCCTGGAATAAATAGCAAAACAAACATTCCAAACATAGCTATTCCATAGATAATTAAAACAAGTAGTTGTTTCGTGGTATTTATTACTTTTTCAGATTTTAACAAAATTAAATCAAAAACGACGAGAAAAATTGGTGCGTAAAAGTAGCCGAAGTTCGTAAAAAAATTTAATATTACAACAATGTTGGGATCATCCAATGGTCCATAAATGAAGTTGATAGCTGTTCCTATCACTGCAGAGAGGTAAAAGCCACCAAAAATCAAATTTAACCTCTTACGATCACGCTTAAGTATTTTATAAGCTAGGAAG
>CAYUTF010000072.1:0-17550 GCA_964447495.1 uncultured archaeon | reverse complement strand
GCAGCTATCCTATCAGCTATTCTCTACTTTCCGATAAATCTATTTATTTGATTAAATCAAGAGAATTCTTTTATGGCACTAATCAGGCTTTAAATTCTTAGATTCCTTTTTATAATATTAGAAAAAATTAGATTTAAAGAGAAATTTTCTCAAATCTCGCTTGAAAGAATCGTAAATATTTTGGCTCGTATACCATTTTTAACCCTCGAATGGTATCACGCTTTTCATAAAGACGGATTACTGATTCTGCGGTATACTCCATATGTGTGTTCGTATATACTCTCCGTGGGATTGTTAATCTTACTAACTCCAGTTTCGGAAAGATATTTTCTCCTGTTTCCTTATCACGTCCCTTTGAAATTGCCCCTCGCTCCATACTTCGTACAGCAGAGTCTTCATAAATCGCTGCTGCTAACGTTTGAGCTGGCCATTGTTCACGTCGAACGTGGGGTAAGAATTTCAAGGCGTTTAAAAATACTGCATGACCTCCTGTCGGTTTTACTATAGGTACTCCTGCTTCCATAAGCAACTTGCCTAGATATCGGACTTGATTTATTCTATATTTTAAATAATTGTATTCCGCACCTTCCCTGAGCCCTCGGGCAAGGGCTTCCATGTCTCTACCCGCCATTCCCCCATAAGTATGTAATCCTTCGTAAACTACGACCATATTGCGCGTTGCTTCAAAGATTTCTTCATCATTTGTTGCAAGAAAACCACCAATATTAACTAAGCAATCTTTTTTTGAGCTGTATATACACCCATCGGAATAGCTCATCATTTCTCTCAAGATATCAATAATTGGGGTATTTTCATATCCTTTTTCCCGCTCTCGAATGAAGTAAGCATTTTCACTGGAGCGCGTAGCATCGTAAATAATTTTCAATTTGTAATCATTACAGAATTCTCTTAACTTGCGTAAATTCTCCATTGAAATGGGTTGTCCTCCAGCCATATTAACGTCCATTTCAACATTAACAAAAGAGATTTTATCCAATCCATACTCATCAATAAATGCCTGTAATTTCTTAAAGTCAAAATTACCTTTGAATGGATGCTCATTCTCGGGATCATGTGCCTCATCAATAATGCTGTCAACCATTTTTCCTCCTGGTAATTCCACATGCAATTTTGAGGTGGTAAAGTACATATTCCGTGGAACAATCTGTCCCGGTTTGACCAAATGACTGTACATTAAATGTTCAGCGCCACGTCCTTGATGAGTTGGAACCATGTATTTGTATCCAAGCACGTCTTGTACTGATTTTTCTAAATTATAAAAGTTTCGGGCGCCAGCATATGCTTCATCCCCCAACATCAAACCTGCCCATTGATTGTCTGACATTGCAGATGTTCCAGAATCAGTAAGTAGATCAATAAACACATCTTCGGATTTTAATAAAAAAGTATTGAAACCAGCTTCTCTAATGGCTTCTTTTCTCCTATTTTCATCCGGCATTCCGACATGCTCTATCATTTTAATTTTAAACGGTTCTACAGGTCCCTTCATATTCTTTTTCACAAAAATTTTTAATTAAATGAATAAGTTTATGTGAATTGAAAAAGCTTACTGTAATTTTATCCCATAATATTCCCATTCAAGTGAAATAACTTTAGATTATGTACGCATTTGGAAGATAATTTGTAAGCTTAAAGTATAAAATAGCAAGTGTTTCTCCTAAAAATCCCTTGCTATTAATTAAATATCTTAAAATAGATAAGTTAGATCATCAGCGGAAATAAGCAGTTAAAAATATCACTGTAGGGAGAATTTAGAAAAGAAAAAAAATTAATTTTTTTATTTCCATTTCGTTAAGATCTCTTCACGTTTAAATACAGCTCGACTGAGTAAAAACAAGCAAACATCAATTACGGCAATAATTCCGGCAATTATAAGTAAGGTATTAACATCAAGCGTAATGACATTAATTTCGATAAGAAGATATAATACAATGAATGGAACCATTGAGAGTCCAGATAATTGTTGGGCTGAGCGGATATCACTCATGCGAGAGGAGATTATGATACTTAATTCTATACTCATAACGCATGCTAGTGGAGAGTTTAAAAATATCAGAATCATAAAGTTCAAGTTTGGGAAATAAGGATAACCAACTTTAGCGCCAGTAAAAATATCCATCAGGACCGTGAATATAGCAGCAGCAATAAATATCATAATTATTACAGGCAGAAATGCCGCTAAACTCTTCCCGAGTAAGATTTCATCATCAGTAGTTGGAGTTGCTAATAAGGGTTCAAGAGTTTTTTCAGTTTTTTCCCCTACAAAACTGTAAGATGCGATAACAGTTGGAATTATCGCAGAAAGAACCATGAAAAAAAACGAAAATGCATTAAATATCGGAAATATTGCCGATATATCGGGAAGAGTTCTGTTATTTATAACATACAAAACTATTAAGGGTAACCCGATTGAAAGAGCTAACGGTAAAATTAATGCGGCATAAAGTATCCATTTTTTTTTAATAAAAAGACCAATATCTTTTGAAGTTATCGTCCAAACATTTTTAGTATTCATTTCCCTATTTCCTCCTAATTTCTTTCAAATAAATATCTTCTAAGCTTGGAACAAGCTCTGAAATAGTTTGAATTTGTCCACCCGCATCTAATATTGCGCGGGTAATGGGAGAATTATCTTTGCGAGGATCATTAACGTCAATGGTTATTTTGTTATTATCTACTTCAATTTTTTCGAATCCAAGAGATTTTATACTTTTGAGGATATTATCTGTAACTGCATCCACTACTACAACAGATTTCTTTCCCCACAAAGAATGGCGTAATTCATCGGGAGATCCGATGGCTATTAGATGGGTATTCAAAATTCCCACGCGATCGCAGATTCGTTCTGCCTCATCGAGCATATGCGTATTTAAAAAAATAGTCCGCTTTTCTTTTTTCAATTCAAGGATAAAGTCTCTCACCATCTTAGTCGCTTCTGGATCCAAACTTGCCGTCGGTTCATCCATAAACAAGAATTTTGGTTCATGGACCAATGTTCGAACAATAGCTAATTTTTGCTTCATTCCTTTGGAAAATGTGCCTACAACCACATTTTTTTTCTCCCATAAATCTAGCATTTTCAAATAATATTCAATCCGTTCTTTTCGTTTATTTTTAGGAACCTGATAAAGTTTTGCATAGAAATCCAAATTTTTATAGGCGGTCATACTTTCATAAAGGCCCACATTATCCGGTAAGAATCCGATCATTTTACGAATTTCAAGTTTGTCCTTATTGTTATCAATTGACAAATCATTTAAAGTTGCAGTACCACTCGTTTTAGATATAAGGCAACATAATACCCTAATTGTGGTTGTCTTACCGGCACCATTAGGACCAAGCAAACCAAATACTTCACCTTCTTCAATTTGCAATGAAATGTTATCAACAGCTGTCAGTTTTCCATAATTCTTGGTCAAATTTTCAATTTTAATCATTATTATGTACCTATTAAGTTGTTCGTTAAATTTTCATTTTTTTCTTTTATAAAATTTCAAATAATAATTGATAAATTGTAATTTTCATAATGTCAGAGAAAATCTATCAGTTCGTGCTCTTATCATCTGGTTTCTCTTTAGGTTTAGATTTCCAAATTAACCCGATCACTAAAGCAATTATTCCGATCACAATTAGTACATAAGAAATGAATAAATCAGGGCGTATAATGAGCAATATAACGCTTATAATTGTAACAATACATCCCCCTAATATGAACCTTGCTTTATAATTCCAGAACAATGCCATATTTCGTACCTCTTTTGCTTTTTTTATACTTTTTAGGTTTATATTATTATTTTTAATAGAATTTTTTATATAAGCTTATTCTATTAAAATTATAAATTAGAGATAAATGGAAGTAAGTTAATGTTGACTAGCTTCTAGTTGATTAAAAAATAAAGATAAATTTTATTTTTTTATTTTAAGTGGTAATATCACTGCAGAACTTTGAAAAAACAAAAAATTAGATTTTAATAATTCTTATTTTCAATGACCCATTCTCCTTCAGTAATAGATACAATTACAATTCGTTTATCTGTACCTAAAATGAAATCTGAAGGACAGATTAAATTGCCAACATATTCAATAAACATTTCACGATTAGAGTGAAATGTGTATAGTAAAATACAACTAAGATCGCAATTTAGAGATGATTCTTTTTTTTTGCTTTCAATGAAAACATCATAGGAATTGAATGCTTAAATGTTTGAAACTCCCAATAGCCATCTTCACGTTGTTTCATATCGGGGTGAATTTGAAAGAAAGAAAAGGGGAACTCATGCAAAAATAGAATTTCAAAATTAACTTCAAGGAGAGAATTAATGATATCCCCCATTGGATGAAACCAATCGTATGTTGTTTTATTTTCAATTTGAATCCTTGTATCAACATAAGCACCATCATCATCAAAACGATTAGGTTTCCCTTCATTGAAGTAATCGTAACCTATTCGGAATTCTTCTTTGAACTTCTCATCAATTAAATTTCCAAATGGATGATTATCAACAATATAAAAAATACCACCAGGTTTTAAATAATGGTTAATGATTTGCGCCCATGCATATAAATCAGGTAACCACCCAATTACTCCACAGGAAGTAAATACTATATCAAATTTTTCATCTAAAACCTTAGGTAAATCATAAATATTTGAGTGAATAAAATTAGCAGGAATCTGTAATTCATTACATAACATTTTTGCTAATTTAATTGCTTTATCTGAAAAATCAACACCAGTAACTTTCGCACCTATTCGTGCCCATGAAAGTGTATCCATTCCAAAATGGCATTGTAAGTGAAGGAGCGTTTTATCCTTTACATCTGTTAATTCTTCGCGTTCAATTGAAAAAAGGGAGGTTTTTCCCTCTTTAAATCCGTCTAAATCATAAAATTTTGACTTAGCATTAATATCGACTAATTCATTCCAGCGTTTTAAATTTGCATCAAAAAATTTCTTATACTGCTTCATAATAATCACATTCATAGCTAAAAGATAATTTTTCGCAAGTCCTTCTCAGAAGCAGCATCTCCAATGAGAACACTTGATTTACATTTAAAATTTTCAAAATTGAGATGAGAATTTGGAGCAATTAGACAATTTTCCAATTTAAAGTTATTTCCAATGGACACATTATCAAAAATAATTGTATTTGAAAGTTCAACATAATTACCAATCTTCACATTAGACCCAATATATACATTTGGACCAAGAAGAACGTCGTCTCCTATCTGAACATTTTCTGCTAAATATACAGGTTCAATAAATGTGGGATAGTCTCCTATATAATTATCAATATGATTTGATATCTTTGGAAATAACGATTTCAATATATTTTTCAGCGCAACTTCTTGTATCTTATTCGGATTTTCTAATAACAATTCAATTTTCTTTAATTCTTCCTTCATTATAAATCAATTTGGCTTTTAATTTAATTAACTCCTCTAAAGTCCCATATGAGATATCAATTTATCTATATTAGTGTCTTTTTTTGCACTGGTAGTAATAATCTCAATATTCGGGTTAATCCTTTTCGCATCATTTATCATTTTATCTACGTTAGTGCCTAGACGTTCTTTTAAATCAATTTTATTAATCACTGCTATATCAGACATTTTAAAAAGCATTGGATGTTTCTCAATTACCCATTCTCCTTCTGTTATAGAGACAACTACTATTCTCTTATCTGTTCCTAATATAAAATCAGAAGGGCAGATAAGATTGCCTACATTTTCAATAAATAAGAGATCATATTTGTTTAAATCTTTATTTTTTATAATTTGGTGAATATGATATGCATTTAACGCGCATTCTCGCCCAGTATTTATTTGTACGGTATCAGCATTATGAGCTTCTATTCTATTTGCATCAACTCGAGTAATAATATCACCACATATTACCAATATTTTATATTTTGTATATAATTTTTCTACAATTTGAGAAATGATTTCCGTTTTTCCTGCGCCAATAGCACCTACAATATCAAACGATTTAATATTATGAGTTTTGAGAGTAGTGTTAATTTTCGAAGCTAACAGTTCATTTTCCTTTTCGATACTTTTTTTAGTCGATACCACTGAATCTCGTATTTCGGGTGAAGCTAGGTTTATACTTTCAAGTTCTTTTATTCTCGAAATCTCTTCTTCATTATTTTCATGCATAATAAGACTCAAATATGTTAAAATTCAATAATTTAGTTTAAGAGTAATATTATTAATATTGCATTGAAAAAAAACAATTTGATAGTTATTTAGAATACTTTAGTACTAATGCATTGGCTAATAACACAAAACTTCCACCAATAATCGTAAAGATGGAAAGCTTGGGGAAAAAGAATAAGTTTACAATCACGGATACTACAATTTCAGAATAAGAAAGAATTATGATATTCCCTCCCTTATCATTTTTCACGCCAATGTTATAGAGAGTAAAAGCAAAGGCCGTGGGAAAAAAGCCTAATAATAAACTAAAGAGTAAATCATTAAGTGTAAATCTGAATAGATCATTAAAACCCATTGGAAAAAAGATAATTATTAAAAATAAGGTTGACCACCACGTTAACAAAACGTCAAAATTTCCTTCTTTACGTAATACTGATTGATTTTTCCTTCGATGATTATAGATTTTTTTCTTAGAAAATATCAAAATTCCTAAGTTTAAACCCGAAAGTAAACCAATTATTATCCCAAATGAGAAAAAGTTTTCTGTCCAAAACTCCATTATAATGGAAACTCCAATAATTGCGAGAATAAAGCAGATATAATTTAATTTAGAAATTTTTTCTTCTTTAGTTATAGTGAGAAAAATAAGGAGGAACAAACCACTAGTATAAAGCAAAAACGCTGCGAATGCTGATCCTGATAGTTGAATATTCCAAAAGTAGAAGAATATAACCAAGGGATTTGTTATAGCAACGATTAGAAGATATTTCCAGTAGCGTCTAAAAGATTCAGAAATGAAACTAATCGAAAACGATTTGGTAATTATCATTAAAATGGTGAGGAAAATTGTTCCAAAAAGTCCCCGAAAAAATATTATTGAATAAATTGAATAACCGTTTAAGAGCGTAATAAAAAGACCAACACTCCCCATGCAAATGCCTGAAGTTAGCATTGATATTTTGGAGATTGTAGGGGTAACTCTTAATGATTTAAATCCTAAAGAAGTCATTAAATAGAATAGCGTATCATTATTTTAATTCTATTGGAATTTAAAAAGTCATTTCTTTTACCCTAATATCAGGTTAATCTACGCGTGCACCACAATTTGGACAAATTTGAACACTTGTAATTGTGGTACCACATATTTTACACAATTTAATAGTTGTTCTTTTAGGTGGTTTAAGAGATGTTATCGAAATGGGTTTTTTAACTGGAGGAGACTCTCCACGAACGTTAACTACTGTGTCTATTACTTTTAAAGTATTATCATGTCCATTATTTTTCGGTTTAATTGTTATTTCTTGTCCAAAATAACCTCCTATCCTTACCTTCTTTTCGGGTATTACTTCAAGTTCTACTGGTCCTTCTTCCATCGGATTTTCTACTGAAAGAATAGGTCCTGTATAATGCTCTTCGTATATTTCTTCATCATAATCCACTTCCTCGTCTCCTGTGATTAGGATTTGTTCTTCATCTAACTGCTCCTGAGTTTCTTCTCCATATTCTTCTTCATATACTAAATTTACAAAATCTTCGTCTAATTTTAGTAAAGTGTCACATTGGATACATCTAAATAAATGCATAAATCCAATGTTATTATTTATCGAATAGTTTGCTGCGCAACATGTGTGATATTTCGCATTACAATTGAAGCATTTATGTACCTCATCCGAATGTGCTTCACATATTGGGCATAATTCTTGTTGGCAAATATCACAAATCTCTTTATCCTCTGAATCAAGTGATATTAAGTCAACGGCTAACTTCTCATAAAAGATTTTATCTTCTATTAATATAGGATTTTCTTCATCAGGTTGTATGACATTAAACTCGGTTTTATTTTGTACTAATGACCCTAAAATATTAGGAAAAAGTTTTGGATCATTACAGTAAAAAACACCGCTATGAGTTTCAGAAGAAATCACCTTTAACTTTACATCATCATCATAAAATTTGTCGTCTCCAACACGAATAATATCAATAAATGCATAGAAATTTCTAGCTTTAATTAATAAATCGTAGAGAGCATTATGGTAATCTTCAGATAAGGTACTCGGAACATCTGAAACAACAATTACACGATAATTTTTTCTAGATTGTTGACTTTTTCGAAAGATGTATGCTAAGATTTCAAATAAACCATTTTCCAGAAAGCTATGATTTTTCTCACGCGTTTCCCATTTATCATTTAAATGATCAAGTATTACATCAGAATCTTTTTCATCATAGAGTGTAATAGGATTATCATCATCTTGAAAGATGACTAATCCATAAGAGGTTAAAATATTAAAATTATTTTTCTCTTTAATAAAAGAATTAATGCCCTTAACAAGTGTCTTTTTTTTAAGGAAATCTGAAATAAGATCAATGTAAAAGATGAATTCCTCCGAATTAATTGATGGTTTTCTTAACATTTTAGCATCAGACATAAATCGATTTGTTTTAGACATTTGATAAAATTATATATGAATAATGTGAGAATCTTTATTTATTTTTATTGATTGTTCCATTCTTTCACAAGAAAAATAATATATATTTCAAAAATAAAAATTTAAAAATAGTTACTCAAGCTAATTTATGCCCACAGAAGGGGCAAATGTTATTATCTTTGATAAGATCAGTATTAAGTTGAGTTCCACATTCAGGACAAGAGGTAATTGGGATTTCAGGTTTTTTCTTTAATGGACCCGCATATGCATTTTTAATATTAGTATCAACATTTATTTCTTGTATCTCTCCAGTGATAGCTATATTCTTTTTTATCTTTTGATATATTAATTTATTATCTACCTTTTTAACCATATAGACTTTTCCAAAATAACCCCCAATTCTGACTGTGTGAGATTTTTCTTCTGAACTTGATGATAATTTGGTTGAATATTGAATCTCTGGAAGATTATCTAATTGCTCTGGTGCTCCAGGTCCTTCTATAGTATCCCAGTCTATATAGTCTTCCGCTGATTTAATAGAAGAATCTTCAGGTACAACTATCTCATCTTGATGTATTTTTAATAGCACATCACATTTTGGGCACCGAAATATATGCGGAATTCCAATGTTATATTGAATCGCATAATTTGTAATACAACAATGATGGAAAGCGGTAGAACACTCGGGACACATTTTTGGAATATCATTAATATTAGTACATACAGGGCAGATCTCATCTGAGCAAAAAAAACATTGCACGGCTGATAGTTCTTTTGGGGAATCAATTAAATCCTTCGCTAATTGAGAGTAAAAAGCATAATCCTCTTTTTTTATTTTAACTTTATCAGCTTTATCGGCAAAGATATTAATTAATTGCTTGGATTTTACAAGTTTTTTAAAAACATTATGAAATTCGGCTTTATCTTTAATATAAAAAATACCTCCCTTTGTGTCACTAGCAAGGATATTTAATTTGACATCATCCTTGAAAAAGCGCTCCTCTTTATCTGAAACTCTTATAATGTCTATAAATGTAGGGAATACTTTAATTTTTGAGACAAGATTAAATAATGCATCAGTATAATCTTCAGAAAGATCACTAGCAGTATCTGTAATTACTATAACTCGATTATATTTGGACTTCTTTCTCACAGTCTCAGCAATATAGGAAAAAATATAGAATAATCCATTCTCAAAGTAGGATTTCTTTTTTGGGCGTAACTTCCAATTTTCATCAATTGCATTTAAAATAATATCTGAATCCTTTTTATCGGTTATAAATATAGGATTACCTTCTTCTTGAAAGATTAATAAGCCATAGTGCCCATTTATATTGATTTTATTCTTCTCTGAAATATAATATTTAATCGCTTTAGCAATTTCTTTTTTCTTTAAAATTTCCTTTGTTAGATCTAGATATATAAATACATCCTCATAAGAAACTTTCATAGAATTGAAAACCTAGCAATTAATAATTAATTTTAAGGATAATATTCTTTAAATATTTTATATCTTAAAAAATTTAAAAATAAATAGGTATATATCTTATTATTAAAAATAAGAAACTCCATTTCAACATACTAATCTATTGAGGATAAAAATGGAAGATTTTTTAAAACAACTGCATCTGTCTGAAAATGCAATTCAAATTTATCTTAAGAGTTTGGGTAAACCTGCACTTTCTTCTTTTGAAATTTATTCAATTGTTCCAAACTTATCTCAAGAGGAATATTCAACTACTTTAAATGAACTTTTGGAGATGGGGCTACTAGTTCCTATCCAATCTCTGGATCCAGAGATTATAATGACTTATCTGGTTATTCCCCCTTTTAATCCGATTATAACTTATATCGCTAATATCAATGCGAATTTAGACAGTATTAAGAATCAATTACATCAACTACTAGCTAAGACCTTACATAATACGTTTGATAAGAATTCTCTTTTAGAGTTGGATAATATTTTTCAGACCACTCAGGATATGAAGAAAGACATTGAAGAGGAATCCATAATTCAAAGACAGGAAGTTGAAGATATTGTTCAGGGAATGGAGAATCTTAATATTTTTGAGGAAGTTTTAAAAGACCTTCATCAAAGAATTAAAGGGATTACTCAAAGAGAATTTTCAAATTTATTTAAAATGGTAACAAAGATAAAAGATGACTTACTTACCCAATTGGGATACTTAGAATTGAAGAAGCATGAAGATTCGGTGAAAAAGCTAATTGAAAGGATTTTTAAACAAAATTCGGAAGAGTTGATAAAGAATTTTACTTCCCAACTACATGAATTAATAAACTCGGAATTTAGTAACACCACTGAATCACTTAAGAATATCACCAAATCAACCTTTCAATTTCGGGATGATTTTAAGATGCTATTAGTCAATACAGTAAATAACTATGAACAAAAAATCAATCAAATCATTGATATGATAAAATCTAAAAAAGGGGAGTTATCTAGCGATTTAGAAAAATTTGAAAAACTCATCTTAGATAATTTTGAAGTGGTAATTAAGAATTCTGTGGATTCTGTCGCCGCTCTTAGTAATCCCATAGATAAAGTTATGAAAAATTATTTCCAATCGTATATTTCACCCGAAAAAGTACAACTAACTAACTTATGGTTTGTTAACAGTATTTCTAGGGTTAATGAAGATATAACTAATACTATTGCAAAATCTAACAAAGAACTTATGTTAATTCTACCAAAAATTGAAACTCATTTATTAGTAGATTCATTTAAATCGTTAAGAAATAATGTAAAAGTTAAGATTGCATCATCAGAAGCTCATACAAATAGTTTAGTGAAAAAATTTAAAGAACTCAAAAATCTTGAATATCGAACTCTTAAAAACGATGATATCATCATTTTGAAAGGAGATGAGGATTATTTAATTATTGGAATTGTTAATATGAATTCAAAGGATCCTCTTAATGATTTTATAGGATTTGCAAGTAATCATAAATCATACGTAAATCTTTTCACCAGTTTTATTAATTATATGTGGGAAAAAGGGAGTTCTGAATTATATCAAACACCAAAATCAATTGGAGTAAAAGAAATAAAATCGGATACAGCTTTAGAAACAACTCCAATAAAGCGAATTCAACCCTCAATTGAAATACCTGATAATATCAAGGCGAACAAGAAACAAGAACCTCTTTTTGTAAAGGATAAAGATGAGATACAACCTTCAGCAAGAAGAGTAGTTATAAAATCACCATTACAAGGAACAGTCCCAACAAAAGTACAACCAAACACTTCAGAGGCGATTAATGATTTGACAAAACAAATCCAACAACATGTGGATTTTGTCTCAAAAATTCAGCCAAAAGCAAATGATCAAGCAGGAATTTTAATCGATAAAGCATTTAATGAGTTAGTTCAGAAACTTGAGAAGTTAAACGGAGAAAATTTTAGCAAAGAATTACAAAATATTGCAGATCTTGTCTTGGAAAAAAAAGGTTTTTCAGTTACCTTACATAAGTTAAGAAGTACTATTAATCAGTATAAACTCTATGTCCATCCATTAAGTCAAGAAAATATCATTCAAATCAAAGAAAGTATTGAAGAATGGAAATCTAAAATCTTATAGAGGAAAATTTCAAAAAAAATACCTTTTTGCTCCTTTTTCAACTAGAATTAGTTATTTTTGAAGATTTATATTTTATAATAAACCCATAGAGAATATAGATAAACATGAGAAAAAAGGAAGAAACAAAAATTATTGCAACAGATATCGATAAGAGATAATTTGGATTCATAATCCCTATGATCCCAAAAATCGGACCAAGTGGCGCAGTTAAAAGAAAAATTATATAAACAATTTTCCCTTTTTCACCAAAAGAAATATGTGTGGTTATATTTAACCAAGCAATGAATATTAGAAAAAATGGAATTGCATAATAGGCAATAATAGGAAAGGAAGGTATTGCCGTTGGATACGCTAAGGAATAGAAATAGTTTGCATAAAAATATGCAATAATTAATAACGCACTAATTGGAGTAGGGAGACCAGTATAGCCAATATTTAAAGATAAATTAAACCGGGCTAGTCTTAGAATTGCTCCTAATGCGAAGCAAATGCAAGCAATAAGGAGAAATAGATTAAATACACCACCAATATTAAAAGCTTGAAAAATTAGTATGGCAGGGCAAATTCCAAATGTTAATGAATCACTTAAAGAATCTAGCTCTTTTCCCATATCATTAACAGTCCCTGTCTTCCTTGCTATATATCCATCAACTAAATCCGTGCCCAACGCAATGGTCACCAAGAAAAATCCTAAAGAGATTGCGTCTTTTGTACCTACACAAGCACATATTAAAGAGATTATTCCTAATATTGTACCCGTAAGAGTAATATAATCCTTAAGCTTTAATAAGTAAGGTATTGAGTATTTTGAAACCAATTTTTCTTCTCGCTTTATCTTTAATTACTTACTTAAAATTTTAGTGAAATTAAAACATTTCTCTATATCCTCCTTGAAAGTTATTTCTCCCCTTACATTTATTAGAAACGACGGATTATTCATGATTAAATATTAATAAATCTAATTTCAAATTTTTTGAGGTAAATAATATGCAATATTGTGATAATTGTGGCGCTAAAGTGACTAGTGAACAAAGATTTTGCGAAAAATGCGGGAGTGAATTAAAAAGAGAACCGCCCTCAAAACAAACAACAGAGCCCCAAATCAGAACAGCTCCAAAAAAAGAAGGGGGATTATTTGATCTAAATAGAAATTATTATGTAATTAAGGAGAAAATGTGGGACTTAGGTTACGGTGATATTTTAGATGAAAAGGGTCAGCTTATTGGAAGGATGAATCGTCAAATATTTAGTATTCGAAGAAGAGTTGAATTACAAGAAATTGATGGTACTGTTGGAGCAACTATTCATAGCAAGATTGTGTCTGCTCGTGGAGCCCAGGATCTTAAAACACCAGATGGTCAACCAATTGCAACAATTAAAAGAAAAATCCTAACCTTCTTTCGACACGTTTTCTATTTAGAGGAACCTGAAACTAGGACCAGATGGTATGAAGCAGAGGGAAATTTTATGGGTTGGTCATTTAAAATTTATGAAACTGCAACAAAAAAGCTCGTCGCAGAAATCGAAAAAGCTGATAGATGGAGAGATGTATTCCTTGGAGGGTTGTTTGATTATAGTGATACTTATGCTTTGAAAATCCTTGATAATGTGACTGATAGAAGGATTCTCTTAGGATTTGTTCTGTCTATAGATAATGTTCTCCACGATACTGGAGGCATGGGCCCACGGATTGGTCCTGGTCCAATGAGGCGAAGAGGACCATATCGACCTGGAAGATTTCCACGGAGATTTTAAAGCAATTTAACTTATCTATTTTTTATCTTTTATGCTTTATGCAGTTCTTGCACAGAAGTTCTAAATAATTTTCCATTTCCCTTATATATAACACATGTTTTTTTGTATCACAATTATAACACGCTTTTTTCTTAAGAAAAAAATTGGAAATACCTAACTCAGGAATTAGTTTTGAAAAGATACTCATAACTATTCTAATGAGAGATAAGAATTTAATAAAGAACACGTCAAAGAATTTCTAAATAATGGTAATTCATTAGCAGTTTACTTGATATGTTTCAGCCTTTAATACAAAATCACCATTAGTAATATTCATTACTAATGAAGTATGTTCACATCTAATATAATCGAGGATCTCTCAAATAGAAGATGCTTTTTTATAATTTTGTATATAATTAAAAATTTTATTGAATACGGTAATTTTAAATGTTTAATTTAAGACTAACTTGTTAAGAACAAATAATAATTTTTATTCTGAAACTGTAGATATATAGTACCATAAAGGGATGATCAAATGACAGAAGTTTATGAGGTGTTTATGGTATATGACTTGGAAAATACTGGTGAACGTAAAAAATTAGAGATCACACAAGAAAATTTAAAGAGTTTTTTAAACCCCGAACAGGTCTTAATCATAGTTCGGGAAGATCTCCGAAGGATTTTCATATGGAAAGGTTCTAAATCTCCAGTTCGTAAAAGATTTATAAGTTCTAAAGTAGCTCAGCAAATTCAGAAGGAATTAATAACAGATTCGAGATATCATCGATGCAAAATAGTTTCTATCGATCAAGGGGATGAATTACAAGAATTTTTAAATGCGTTTAAGCTAGAATCAATGGAAGCTACAGAAAAATTGCCAGATATGCGTTATATTAGAAATATTGAACGAGAAAGAATGAATGAAGCGCAAAAGCTAGCCAAAGAAAAAAGTTCTGAAGGAGAGTATTTTTCACCCCTCTTAGAGGATACTACTGATGATGTAGTGATGTCCTCTATTCGGATCGGGAGTTCTCAACAAAAGGGGGAAACTCAATTATTAATGAAACCCACTTCTATCAAGAAAATAATGGGTCTTTCAAACGAAGAAAAGGAACAAATTAAGGAAAGGATTTTGAAAAAAGGGGTTCCGATGAATTACGAAAGACAAAATTTAATATTAGGTCATTCTCTTTATGGTGCTGTTTCTAAAGTGACAGAAGTATTAGGGAAAAGTGTGGCTGACATAGTATGGGAGGAAATCAAAAACCTCCCTAAAGGTATTATTGAGTTAGATAACAATAAACTTCGTGTGTATATTGATCATAACAAGGGTATTGTAGAAGGAGTAGAGGTGCTGAAGAAAAAGGAATCTATAGAAATAACTACATCAAAAAATAATACAGAAAGTATAAAAGTTAATGCAACCAAAAGAAGAGAATTACCTAAAATACCTTCCAATAAAACTGAATAATACTAGATGTTAAAAATTACCTGAAATTGAATTTTTTTAAAAATAGAAAAGAATTCTTCTTATAGTTTATAGTAATCATCATCTTCTGATTCAATTTCTTTTAGAGGTTCTTCCTCTGATTCCTCTTCTTCTTCCTTTTCCTCTTCAATCTTTTGTACCGCGTCTTCTTGTTTCACTTCAAGTTTTTCTTCTTCCACTTCTTCTTCAATTTCTCTCTTTACAGCTTTGGATTCTTTTTCTTCTGCTCTCTTCTCAGGTTTGTTTTTCTTTTTTATTTTTTTTAATCCTTCAATTGCCTCTTTTCTTACAATAGGACTCCTATCTTTAAGTGCTTTAGCTAAAACATCCAGTGAAATCACATGGTGCAAATCACCTAATTCATCTGCTGCTTCTTTTCTGACACTTTCATCGGGGTCATTAAGTAAAATATAAGCTAACACACCTAAAACTTCATATTCTCCGAAATCTCCTAAAGTGTCAACTGCTTCTTTTCTGACATCTGCATTCGGATCAGTGAGAGCTGTTTTAGCGAGTTCTTGCATAGTTCTATCCGCGTCTTGCATAGGTCGAAGACCACTTAGATCTACGCCGCAAAACTTACAGAAATTATGCTTTAAACTAATGATCTTTCCACAAGAGGGACAAATTCGATTAGAATTAAAATCTATTCGCGTACTATTAAAATTTACTTCATTTGTTCTTTCATTTGATTGATATTTTACTCTATATGGATTATTATTTGGATTAGGATAATGGTTATGATTTCCCATATTAATTACTCACATTTCAATAATAATTTGTATATATTAAGTATACATTTAATTAATTTATTTAAGTTATTGTAGTCCAATAATTGAAGTCCCTATATAATGATTCTCAAAAATTAAATAAAAAAAGAATTTAAAGAAATTAATTAGGCAATATCTATTTCCTTAGATAAATAAACATCTTGTACAGCATTAAGAATCTTAATTCCTTCGGGTTTTGATTTTTTAAAAGCTTTTCGTCCTAAGATTAATCCCATTCCCCCCGATCGTTTGTTAATTACTGCTGCTTTTACAGCATCTTGCAGATCATTTCCTCCTGATTCTCCACCAGAGTTAATAAGACCTACACGGCCCATATAGCAGTTAGCTACTTGATATCTATTCCATTCAAGAGGATGATCTGTCGCTAATTTATTGTATACAAGTTTATCGGTTTTACCAAAATTAAGATCAAGGAATCCTCGACTGAGAGTAGAAATTTTTTGTTTAACAATATCAGCTTCGATTGTAACCCCCAAATGATTTGCTTGACTCTCTAAATCGTTAGCTGTATGATAATCTTTTCCGTTTTTAATGAATTCTTCGGTATTTCTCAAATAGCACCATAATACGCATACAAGGCCTAACTCATGAGCATATTTAAAAGCTTCAGAGGTCTCTTGAATTTGTCGCCTGGACTCTTGAGAACCAAAATAAACAGTAGAACCTACACCAACAGCTCCCATGTCCAAAGCTTGATCAACACTTGCAAACATCGTCTGATCCGATAATGGAGGTTTCGTTAATAATTCATTATGATTTAATTTTACTATAAATGGTAACTTTCGCGCATATTTTCGGCTTATTGAACCTAATACACCTAATGTAGAAGCAACAGCATTGCATCCACCATCAATCGCTAATTTAATTATATTCTCAGGGTCAAAATACGAGGGATTAACTGCAAAACTTGCACTTGCCGTATGCTCTATCCCTTGATCCACGGGTAGAATAGAAACATAACCCGTACCTGCTAATCGTCCTCTCTGATTAAATATTCTTTCCAAATTGTTTAATACTAAATTATTTCGATCTGAATCTTCAACTACTCTCTCGATAAAATCAGGGCCAGGTTGATGGATCATATCCTTAGGAATTCCAGTACATGTATGATTGAGAAGTGTATCCGCATCTGTTCCAAGAATTTTCTTAATATCATCAATATTCATGATTACATCAGATAAATATTATCTTATAAATTTTTATGGATTATAGACTAAAAGTTTTTCTTAATAGATATGTTTTTTCCTCAATGCCAGATGAGTTTGATTTTAAAGATTATAAATCACTCGAAGAATATGGAAAAACATTAGAAGGAAGTAAATATTTTCATG
>CAYUTF010000071.1:0-17584 GCA_964447495.1 uncultured archaeon | reverse complement strand
GAGATACCATAGATAAAAATATCTAAAGTAAAGAATATTAGTATGGCTCTCATTCTTCGATTTTTTATAAACTTTAACCACATTTTATCATCATCAGATTTAGATTCAATTTTTTCCTCAGTCATGACTTTTTTTGCTGAGATATTATTTGAAATAAAAAAATATTGAATTATCCCCTCGATTATTAACATGGTTATAAATAGCATAAATATGAACTGAGAATTAAACCCCATTCCAAGAATGATAAAGGAATTCCCCATGATAGTTCCTATAAAATAACTGGCAAAAATTATGCCATACATCAACCCTTTTGATTTCCCACTATTTTCTGCCACTAAAAACTGTGCGTTCATATTATTAAATGTAAATCCTAAAAAGTACATAATTATTCCAAAAATAAGATAAAAATAGGTATTTGATTCAGCAAAAACTAATGAGAATAAGCCTAAAATATAAATAGGAATACTCGCAATAAGTGAATTTTTATGCCCTATTTTGTCAGAGAGCCTCCCTATTAATGGCATAGGAAGAAATTGCATTATGCTACCTAAGGAGACTATTATTCCAGTAATAAAGAGAGAATGTGTAATACTCAATATAAAAGGTTGATATATAACAGCAAACATAGCTGTTCCAAAACCATGAATTATCTTTGTCACACTCAATGCTATTAAATTCTTGGTTTTAATGTTATTCGCATTTTTTGAATTATTTAAATCATTCAAAAGTAATCATCAACCATCTCAAGTAGGATTTGTAAATATTTTATATCTCAAGAAGGTTATGGTTTGTCATTACATTAGTGAATATTTTTATCTATATGTGCATTAATAGAATTTATGTCTTTAGAACCCGTTAAATATGAAGATTATAAGGTAGGAGATTCTGCCACATTCACAAAGACAATAACCGAAGAAGATGTAATGAAATTTGCGGAAGTGACTGGAGATTTCAATCCAATCCATGTTAATCCCGAATATGCTAAGACTCAGATGTTTGGGAAACAGGTGGCTCATGGAGCTTTAAGTTCTGGTTTGATTTCAGCGGTTTTAGGAACAAAACTTTTCGGTCCTGGAATATTATATGGCGGACAGACGGTTAAATTTATTAAACCCGTTTATTTTGGAGATGAACTAACTGCTATTGCTACTGTGAAGGAAAAATTAACTAAAAAAGATGGAAAATTAAAATTCATAATATGTGATACTGTAGTGAAGAATCAGAATGGTGAAATCGTTACTTCTGGAGAAGGTACAATAGTTTTTATGTAATTTATATTTACTTTTTCTTTTCTTTTTTAATTTGTTTTAAATTATTTTGAAATAACTTTTAATTTATCTAGATTCTTGATTCATATTTACTAAATTTTAAGAGATTTCTGGAATTTATTATAAACATTCGTTGAATAAAAATGATGAAGGAATTAATTAAGACTTACGATCATCGTAAGATTGAAAAGGAATTATATGATTGGTGGGAAAAAGAAGGCTTTTTTGCTCCTGAAAAGTCTAAGGCACTTGGTATTACCAATGAAAATTCAGAAAGATATTGCATTACTATTCCATTGCCGAATGTAACGGGCCAACTCCATTTAGGACATGCTATAACCATATCTTTGGAAGATTTAATGACGAGATACGAGAGAATGCGTCAAAAAGAAACACTCTATATTCCCGGCACAGATCATGCCGGAATAGCCACTCAAAATGTGGTTGAACGAGAGTTACTCAAACAAGGTATTAAGCGCAAGGAAATCGGTCGTGAAAAATTTGTCGAAAAGGTATGGGAATGGAAGGAGATTTACCATGCTAGAATTACAGAACAATCAAAAAGTCTAGGTATCAGCGCTGATTGGTCGCGAGAACATTTCACTTTAGATCCTGATTTATCCAAAGCAGTTCGTGAAGCTTTCTATAGATTATATCGCAAAGGATTAATTTATCGGGGAGAATATCTAGTAAATTGGTGTCCCGGAAGATGTGAATCTGCTATTTCCGATCTTGAGACCGAATCAGAAGATCAGCAGAGTTTTCTATGGTATATAAAATATCCAATCATTACTGATTCATGGCAAGGTCCTAAGCATCCTTGGTCTAGTGGTAAATGGTCAAAAGGGGCAAGCGATTTTATTACCGTTGCGACAACGCGACCAGAAACTATACTTGGAGATAGTGCTGTTGCAACAATTGAAACCCATCCTATATATGAAAAGTATATTGGTAAGAAAGCAGTCGTGCCTGGGGTTGGTCGTATTATTCCAATTATAACAGATGATCTTGTTGATCCAGAGTTTGGTACGGGTGCTTTAAAAATTACTCCTGCTCATGATCCGAACGATTTTGAAATAGGGAAACGCCATGATTTAGAATTTATTAATATTTTTACTGAGAATGCAGAAATTTTACCCGGTTTTGTTGAGTCTTATACGGGATTAGATAGATACCAATGTAGAGAACTCATCATTAAGGACTTAGAAAAAGAAGGGTTATTAATAAAAACAGAACCGTATACTCATTCAATAGCACATTGTCAACGATGTCATACCATTATCGAGCCTCGAGTCTCTATTCAATGGTTTGTAAGCACCAAGACGCTTGCTCAAGCTGCAATAGAAAAAGTGCGTGTTGGTGAGACTAAAATTATTCCTTTAAGGGAGGAGCTAAGATTCTTTCAGTGGATGGAAAATATTCATGATTGGTGCATCTCTCGTCAGCTTTGGTGGGGTCATAGAATTCCAGTGTGGTATTGTGATGATTGTCAAGCAGAAATTTGTCCAGAACCAGCTATAGACATTATTGATACTTGTCCTAAATGTGGAAGTTCTAAAGTGCATCAAGATGAAGATGTATTGGATACTTGGTTTTCTAGCGCATTATGGCCTTTTTCAACCTTAGGATGGCCAAATCTGGAAAATTCAGATTTTAAAAGATTTTTTCCTACCGATACAAGGGAAACTGGCTATGATATTCTCTTCTTTTGGGTCGCTCGCGAAATTATGATGAGTATTGAACTAACAGGTCAAGTTCCTTACCACATGGTATATTTACATGGTTTAATCCGCGATGAGAAAGGAAAGAAAATTAGTAAATCAATGGAAAATGTTGATGAATATGATCCGCTCGTGATAATAAAGGATTATGGAGCTGATTCTCTTCGTTATGTTCTTATTTCTAATAGTGTTCCCGGATTAGATACCAACTTAGACCCGAAAAATATCGATGTGGCTCATAAATATTGTAATAAAATATGGCAAGCATCACGATATGTATTAACCAACATTAATCCAGAGGAGTATATTCCTAAAATAGACGAGATAGACCTACGAAAGTTGAAATTTCCTGACAAATGGATATTATCACGATTAAACTCATTAATTCGAGTGGTTCAGGAGTACATGGATAATTATGATTACTTGCAGATGACTCGAGAAATAAAATCATTTTTCTGGAGTGAATTTTGCGATTGGTATATTGAAATGAGCAAAATTTTTCTATATGATGAAGATTATCCTGATAAATATGTTCAGAAATCAATTTTGCTTCATGTTTTAGAAACATTTTATAGATTAATACATCCTGTAATGCCTTTTATCACTGAAAAATTATGGCAAGCACTTCCGGAAAACCTTAAAAGTGTTCCCACGATAATGTATGCACCTTGGCCACGTGCAAATAAAGATATCATTGATCCTAAAATTGAGGAAAGTTTTCTTTTAATGGAAGATTTTGTCCGAGAGGTAAGACGGGTGAAGCATGATTTTGATATTCCATTGAAGACATTAGTACCACTACATATTGAGACGGAATCATATCTTGAACTGTTTGAATTATGTAAGAATGAATTAATCAAAATGGCGTTTATTGATAAGGAAAAATTCAAAATTGCAACTAAAATCACTCCACCTACTCAATCTGCGCGAGTTGTACTTCGAGGTATCCCTGCTTTCGTTCCGCTAGCTGGAATGATAGACTTCGATAAACAAAGAACAAGAGTGAAAATATCCTTAGAAAAAACAAAAAATAAAATAAGAAGTATTGAAAAAAAACTACAAAGTCAATTTTCAGAACGTGCACCTAAAGAATTGGTCGAAAAAGAAACACAAAATCTTGCGGAATTAAAAATTAAAATTGAACAACTCGAAGATCAGTTAAAGATACTTGAATAGTATAATTTTTAAAACTTTTTTAATATTCTATTCCTTTTCTTGCAGTTATTCCTTTAGATGAATAATAATGCTTAATCAATCTCATTTCTGTGAGCAGATCTGCTCGTTCTTTAATTTTGGGGTGCATTTTAGGGCCTCCAGTTAGAATGATCTCGACTTTCTCTGGTTTATTATTTAATAACTCTAAGACATCTTCGAGCTTTACTATATTATATTCAATAGCTACAGCTATTTCATCAAGGATTACAATGTCGTATTCATCACTCATAATGATTTTTTTAGCGAATTCCATTGCTTTCTTACCTTCTTCAATATCAATCGCTTTAGGCTCTGCTATTAAATCAGGGGTTCCAAATTGGGCCAATTCAAAGTTTGGAATTAATTTAATTGCTTCTATTTCACCATAATGCCATCCTTTCATAAATTGGATCATGTATACTTTAAAACCATGCCCTGTTGCTCGTAATCCTTGTCCCAATGCAGCAGTCGTTTTTCCCTTTCCTCTTCCAAAATAACATTGAATTAATCCTTGTTTTAATCTTATCCTATTCGGTGCCATTTTTTAACACTCTGTATTTTATAATAATCGGAAATATTTGATAAGATAATTAATTTTTATATCCTATAATAAATTTAGAATAATATTTACCTTATAAATAAAAAGTTATGATTTTATGAATGAGAAAATATCCGATTCAAAAATATATATAGAACTACAGCAACATCTTGATAAAATGCCTATTGGCTTTCCAGCAACGAAATCAGGCGCGGGAATTCGTCTATTAAAGCATCTTTTTACCCCAGAGGAGGCAAAATTAGCGACTTACTTACGATTTGGTTGGGAAAGAGATTTAGAACCATTAAATACCATTTATGATAGAGTGAAAAATAAGGAAATCACTAAGGATGAATTGGAAAATAAATTAGATAGTATGGTCAAGAAAGGCTTACTCATGTTCAAGAGGGACAAGGACAATAAATATTACGGAAATGCTTTACTAATGGTAGGGATGTTTGAATTTCAAGTCAACAAATTGGATAAATTGCCTAAAGAATTTATAAAGGATTTTAGTGATTACTTCGATGAAGCGTGGTTGCCAGAGGCTTTCAAAGTTAAAGGAGCTCAGCTCCGTACCATTCCTATAGAAAAAAGCATCGAATTTGAGCAAAATATCAGTCAATATGATTCCCTTGAAACGTTGATTGAAAATACTGAAGGCCCTTACATGGTTACAAATTGTATTTGCAGACAATTAAAAGATTTGGAGGAGGATCCTTGTAAAGTCACCAATCGTAGAGAAGTTTGTATGGGATTTGGATTTGCTGCAAAAATGTATATTGATCAAGGTTGGGGACGTGAAATAAGTAAAAAAGAAGCAATTCAAATTTTAAGACAAAATCAAGAAGATGGGCTAGTGCTTCAGCCAGATAATTCCCAAAAACTAGGGTTTATATGTAGTTGTTGTAGTTGTTGCTGTGAGTCTTTGTCGCGATATATTAAATTTCCTAATCCCAGGAATATGACAATAACTAATTATTTTGCTGAAGTTGATCCTGAACTTTGTACTGGTTGTGGAATTTGTGTGACAATTTGTCCTATGGAAGCTATAAAGCTAGTTGATGATATATCAAAAATTAAACACAAGCGATGTATTGGTTGTGGAAATTGTGTCGTAAAATGCCCCGTGGATGCTATTAGTTTAAAAAAGAGAGAGAAAGAGTTTATTCCATTTCCTACTATGGATGATTTGTTTGATAAAATATTTGAGAGAAAAAATAGGATAAAACAAAAAACACCTTAGAAAAATTTGAAGTGAACGAATCATGACGAAATGGGAAAATTTAGACAATCAATTAAATAAATATTTACGATTAGCTACATTTCCTGTCGCTTTAAAATTATTTAAGGATTCTGAAGAGCTTAATAATATTAAATTCTTAAAACGACCGGAAGAGAAGATAGTACTATGTCAACTTTTTAGTTACGCGCGTTACTATGGTTGGACTATGGGATGCACTAAAGAGGATAATATATGTCCTTTAGCAGACATATCAATAGGCTTTGAAGAATCAAATGATCTTTTTGAAGAAGGAGCCTTCTTTATTGGACGATATAACGAAACCAAGCAAGCAGCTAAAATAACTGCTGCAAGTATTCCAAAATTACCTACTAATGAATTTACAGCGATAGTTAGTGGAGCGTTAAAACGTGTAGATTTTGAGCCGGATCTAATCTTAATTTGGGGAAACTCTGCTCAAATGATGCGAATTATCCAAGGATATTTATGGAAGAAAGGGGGGAGGGTCAGTATGTCTACATTTTGTGATGGAGTCTGTGCCGATACTATAACCAAGACGTTACTCACTAATGATTTACAGATCGCGTTTCCATGTCTAGGTGATCGCCGATATGGAAAGGCAACTGATAACGACTTAATTGCATCAATTCCATTTAAATTGGTAAACGAAATTATATCGGGAATGGAACAAACGCATAAAGCAGGGACAAGATATCCTATACCGTACCAAATTTCAACACCAGAATTTTTTGTAAAATTAAAAAAGCAATTAGATAAAGTTAAAAAAGATATAACTAGATTATAAATATCAAGCTTCAGGAATCAACACAACAAAATTATTTGCCTCGACCCATATTTTACCATTATAATTATCTAAAATTTTTTCAACTAAAAGAAAACCTAAAAGAAGTTCCTTAATTTTACTATCTTTCTCGACATCCTTGTGCAAAAGAATTTCTTTTTGTATATGGGATATTTCACTCTTATAATCCACAAATTCAATTTTAATATAATTAATATTATCTTGAAGTGTTTTATCAACTACAATTTTAAAATCTATTACTGGATTTGGGTTATATTTTATGGAGCTGAATATAATATTTGTAAAAACGTCTAATAAAAATTCATCCGCCTGAACATAAATATGATCGCTGGGAATTTCGATTGTAAGATTTATTTTTTTATTTGTATACGTTTTTACGAAATATTCTAAGACATCATCAATAACTTTATTTAAATCAATTTTTTTAATTACTTTATTCGATTCATTTAGGAGAGTTAGAGTTCGAATTATTGAGATTAACTGAAAACTATTTGTACACTGACTAATAACATTGTTTAACCAATTTTTTGTAAAGGTTCCAGAAAATTGATATTGTCGCTGACTAAATTCTTCAAAAAGAGTCAAGAGATTTGTTAATATACTATAGATATCATTTACAAATAATTCTCGATAGAAATATTCTTGATCAAATTGACGATGAAAATCTTCCTCACGTTTGTGTACATTTTCCTTGATTAATTCGCGCTCTATTACATTTTTAAGGATTTCAGGAAAAATACATAGGGTATCGAAACGTTTAAACCCCCAATAAGCCTCATCTAAAATATTTCCAAAGAAAATTAAACCTTCTAATGAATTATTAATTTTAATTGAGAATATAAGACAATTCTTAATATTTTGGCTTTGGAGAAATGATTTTATAAGTTTTGAGGTGGTTGGAAGTTCATCTACATTTTGGATATAAAAATAATCATTAGTTTTAAGTTTCTCAGCTAACCATGGAAAGCTTTCAGAGGTTATTGTTTGAGGAACTTCTAACTGTGGATATATGACTTTTGCATACCATATAAAAAATCTATCCATGAATTTAAATTCTTCATTGAAGATAAAAAGATATATTCTACTAGAATTAATAAACTCCCCAATCTCTCTGAGAGACTCATAAATTGCTTGATTGATATTCTTGACCCCGACAAATTTTGAAATGATACGAGTGATGATTGTTAATAATTTTAAAATTTTTGTTAAATCTTGTTCTATTTTCTTTTTTTCTGTTATGTCTTGGCAGATTGTTTGGTGATATATTTGATTATATATTTTAACGAAAGATGTTTGCATCGAAACCCAAATGAGACTACCATCTTTCTTATAAAGTTGAATCTCTATTGGAGGAAAAATTCGATCCTTTTCTTCTTTTTTGAATCTCTTTAGAAGATTCACTAAATAATCCTCTTGAATTAATGAAAGCTCAACAAATTTTTTACTTATTAATTCACTTTTCTTGTATCCTAAACAATTTTCAAATGTCGGGTTACAATCAGCTACAAATCCTTTAGAGTCAATTAAAAGAATAGAAAACGGAGAATCTTGAAAAAGGTGTCTGTATTTATTTTCAGATTCCCATAGTTTCCGCTCAGTCTCAATCCTCTTACTTATGTCCCTAATTATGCATTGAACTAAGATTTGTTGACCTACCTTTACCTCATTTACACTAATTTCAACAGGTACCAGATTACCCGATATACTAATAATGTTGGTAATTAAAGGCACCGGATTTTCAATCTGCTGTATTATTTTTTCATAAAAATCAACACTTATATCATCTGTAAGTAGCTGACTTGAATGGAGAGCAATAAAGTCTTCAAATGGCAGTTGGAATAATTTTTCTGCTTGGATATTAGCATCTATTATTACACCTGATCTTCGATCAATAATTAAAATTGCATCTCGAGCAGCTTTAAATAAAGCTTCATATCGTAATTCAGCTAACTTAAGTGCTTCAATCGAAGGTCTAAATTGCTCAATTTCATTTAATATGACATGTTGTGCTGACTTTATTAAATCAATAACTGTATTTTTATCAAGATAATTATTTTTTACATTGTTAAATAAATCAAAAATATAACCATTAAATTGGCTGATAATTTCTTTTGGAAAATTTTCGTTATAATATACTATAATACATAATGGTAATAGTCCTCCTCTAATGCTTTCATCAGGGATATAATCAAAATAAATAGCAGCATAAGAATTTAAATGAGGAAATGGAAGGATCACAGAGCGTTGTTTTAATTCAACACCTGCTATAAAAAATTGCGAAACAGAAAAACTTTTTATTGAAATCAATTCAGGATCCTCAAATGCATCTTCTGGATACACAAATTCGATCTTTACACCCAGATTTTCATCCCATCTACAGAAAATTATTCCGACTTCGCTCCTTGATACGTATACTTCAAGCCTTTCTGCTATTTTTAGCGATAACCAATTAAAAGCTTCGTCAACGTTTATGTTTTTAATCCCACTCGTTAAAAAGTATTTTAATGGGCGCTTTCCTAATTTTTCTAGAGCCATAGAGTTTACCAGCTCATTAATATCTGGTTTTTCTAAATCAACTTTGTTAAAAAGGATAAGTAATGGGAGTTCTTTTAGGTCTGGATGTCCAGCAATCTCATGTAATAGAGCAAAAGCATCTGGAAATTTAATTTTATCATTAATATCTAGCACAAAAATTAACCCATCTTGGTTTTTTAGATAGGGTTTCCAGATCTCCTTAAATTTAAATTGTCCAGGAGTATCATAGGTTAGTAAAGAAACATTATTAACTAGAATCTTAGAAATATCCACACTTATAGTTGGAAATATGGTTTTTGACACCGATTTTCTTCGACATCTTATGAGAGTGGTTTTCCCAGCTAAAAATAATCCAAAAACTAAAATTTTTGCTTCTTTTTGTTCAAATATCACATCCTTCTTAGGAAATGTGATATAAAAAGTGTCTATTAGCCTTTTAATTTCATTATATTTATCTATGTCTCCTTTATAGACTTGAGATTCAAGATAAAATGCTTTAAATGCTGATTCAATTTTTTTAAATTCTTCAACAAATCCTTCTAAAAGTTCTTGAGTTAAAGCTGTGTTAAACTTGCTTTTATTATCGATTATTATTGAAATTAATAATTGCTCTTTTTTTGTCCTTGAATATTCACTAGGAATCTCAAACAATAAATTGGCTGTTTTAAACTTTCCGAACATGTGTTTAAAAAAACCATTATCATACATTTGCATTAAGAAGGGGACTTGATCAAGTTCATACTTCTCAATCGATTTTGGTGCTTTTAAAAAGATATATGGCCTAAAGAATGGGTTTAAATAACTTAAAGTAATAATTCTCAATGTAATCTCCGAAAGGACAACTCTAAAAATATTATCTTAACGATTATCACATCGAGTTATATTATAAAAATATATTTACTCAAATCAAAGATCACTTATTCAGAGTCCCTATCTTATTTTAATTTCAAACTCTTTCTGGATGGGGTATCGAATATTCACACTAGTGAAAAGAAAAATTAATCTAATCATAAAAAAAAACACACAAATAAATAAAAAAATTGAATTTCTGATTTAATATTTACTTACTTTTACATAAATCTTAGGCATTTTAAAAATTATCAATAGTATAAGTATAGCTGCTAATATTCCAATTCCTAAACCAATGAAATAAGAAATTAAAAGGTTGAGTAATAATCCGATAATCACTACTAGACCTAAAATAATCGCAATAAAGATTATTTTGAAAGCCCATGAAATATCCTTCCCTTTTTCAAGACTCATTTTTTACATCCCCATATTTATTTTTAAAATTCAGTTTTATTTGAAACATGTCTAATTTTTTCTCTTTCAGAAAGCTTCATTGAAAGGTCTTTTTTTAGATTTGATAATTCATTTTGTTTTAAACGAATTTGATTCTCCTCTTCTACAATTGAATTCCTAGCTTTATTTAATAACTTTTCTTGGCTATCTATATGTTCTTTATCAACAGATATTTTAGTTTCTGGAGCTTTCTCTTTTAAATCCTTTACATAATTTTCTTGATTTTTTACTAATCGTTCTCGCTCTTTAGCGGCGTATAATTTGTCCTCAACAAGATTTATGATTTTTTTAGCAATTTTCTTTTCTAAGAAGGCAATATCACTACTTATTTCCGCAATTTGCTCTTGAATAATCGCTATTTTCTGGTTATATAATGCCGTTTCTTCTTCGCTTCTTAAATCAGATTCTTCGACTTCAATATAGCCCTTTTTTTTTAGATTACGCTTTTCAATGACTAAATTTATCTTTTTTTCTGCCCATTGCCTTTTAATTCGAGCAAGGTCCAATTCCTCTTTAACAAGAGTTTCACGCGCTTTTGATCTTTTTAATTCAGACTTCCCAACTAAACGAGATTCTTTGGCTAACTCTTTTTCTTGTTTAGCTAATTTAAGGTTCTCTTGGGCGATAGTCTCAAATTTATTTATGATCTCCATCTAGTTTCACCCTTAACAATGTTAATGAGCTTCATTAATAGCACTGTGTTTATATTCTTTATGTATTTTTTTTTTAAGAGATAGATTTTAATTTAGCGTAAGGATTTCTTTTAACGAATTAAAAGCATAAAAAATACATTAAAATAGGTTAAATACCTTATTTATCGATAAAAATTCTTATTTTTTAATACCAATTATTAATAGTGAGTGACATTAGATAGTTTAAAATTTACTCTATTTACTTAAAAATTGATATTAAGGAAGTTATAAAAAAATCTTTTTAATAGAGTAATTACTCTTTTTAAATATTATTTCAAAACGCTAGTGTAAAAGTTTAACAAGACGAGGCGATGAGAAATGGATTCAAAATTAATGTCATTAGATGAAGCAATTGCTTCTTATGTTGAAGATGGTAATTTAATAGGTTTTGGTGGACTTTCATTTTGGAGGAAACCAATTGCTGCTGTAAGAGAAATCATTCGACAAGCCAAAAAGAATTTAGCTCTCTGTACTTTTGTGGGAGGGCTTGAAGTCGATATGCTTATTGCAGCGGGATGTGTTTCTAAATTAAAATCATGTTTTGTGGGGATGGAAATGTTTGGAATGGCGCCCCACTATCGCAAAGCAGTCGAAACAGGAGCAATTGACGTTTCTGAAGAATCCGAAGCTACCATTGCCTTAGGTTTGAAGGCGTCATACTTAAAAGTCCCTTTTATGCCATTAAAAGGCTTAATAGGAACAGATTTTGCTAAAGTAAGAACTGATATTAAACAAATAGAAGACCCACTTGGGTCAGGAACTCAAGTTATGATTGTTCCTAAGATCGATTTAGATGTAGCTATAATTCATGTTCCTTTTGCCGACGAATTTGGAAATGCTAATATCGCTGGAGCCGTGTGGATGGATGATGATATGGCAAAAACAGCAAAGAAGACAATCATTACCTGTGAAAAAATAGTAGAAACAGAAGATATTAGATACTTACCAGGGAAAGCACAATTACCAATGCAAACTACAAATGCTGTGGTAAAGATTCCATTTGGAGCTCATCCAACTTCTTGCTATGATCGCTATACTTTTGATGCATTGCACATACAAGAGTATCTTAAAATGGATTTTAATGAATATAAAGCCAAATTTATAGATATTGATTCCCATGATCAGTATTTAGATAATGTTGGAGGCTCTAAAACAATTTTAGATATCCTTTTATGAAATTAAAACAAGAGAGATTATAATGAAAAAGGATAATTATCATAATAACACTATTGAACTGCTTAATAGACGACGAACTATTCGTGCCTACAGTCCTAAACCACTTACTGAGGAAGAAGAGAATATAATCTTACAAGCAGCAATAAGAGCTCCAACCGCAGGGAATCTGATGCTTTATTCCATTTTAAAAATCAGCAACAAAAAATTAAAGGACAAGCTAGCTATTACATGTGATAATCAGCCTCACATAGCAAAAGCGCCTTTAATTTTAATCTTTTTAGCAGACATGCAGCGGTGGTGGGATTATTTTGATATATGTAAGGTACAACAAAAGTGTGATGCAATAAATATTAATTATGAAATTCCACAGGAATCGGATTTACTCTTAGCTTGTTGTGATGCATTAATTGCCGCACAGAATGCAGTTATCGCTGCTGAGGCTTTAGGAATGGGATCGTGTTATATTGGTGATATAATGGAAAATTATGAAACTCATCGTGAACTTCTTAAACTACCACAATGGGTTTTTCCAATAACATTGGTTTGTTTTGGATATCCAAAAGGAAAAAAGGAGACAATTCCGCTTACACCACGTTTTCCTCAAAAATTCATTGTTCACACTAATAGGTATTGCCAGCTAAGTGAGCAAGAGTATAAAGAGATGTTTCAGAGTGTTGATAGAAAAAGGATTATTGAGGATGCTCAGAATTTCGGAGAACAAATTTACTTTGAAAAACTAGGAGCAACCTTTTCTAAAGAAATGCGTCGGTCTGTAAAAGCAGCACTGACAAATTGGATGAATGCTAATCATTCTTTATAATTTAAATATATCACGTACGTGATATTAATTCTTGTATGAAAACTTGTACCCTCTTTTGTTTTTATAATAATATATGTATTTCTGCATATACTTTGAATTAAATATATTAGCAATCTTTGCAGGAATAAATCGATGGCAGATCAAGACTTCTATCCGACAAAAAAGGATTGTTCTTTTTATGATAATTATTCGCTCATTAGAAATAAATTATTGGAGAATGCGTATCGATCGCATAATTTTAATTCAATTCCACCAATAATAGGTTTTATAGTCGCAGATCAATATGGAAATGCGATTATGATTTATGAGTATGATGGTCAGAAAGAAACAAATTATGGAGCAATTAAATCATATCTCTCCGAAGATGATAAAAATTTATTAGAAATTGACTTAATCTCTATGTATTTTAGCTCATTTAAAGTCTTTGCAAGTCAAACTAATATTCAAAATTTATCTCATCTTGAAATTTATGGATCAAATATCAAGGCGCAGATTTACTTTCTATTTGAGAGATACATGATTATTACCTTTCTGAATTCTAATACAAATTTAGATTCAAAAGATAAAAATGAGATATTAAACCATTTTAATACTATTTTATCCAATTATGAATATGAGTTCAGTAATTTCAACAATCCTGATTCAAGGAAGTATATTAAACACCTTGAAAACATAGGAAAAATCTGGTTAAAAAAATTTAATTTCAACTATATAGAATCTTTTAAGGAACTTTATTTAAAAAGGCATGATATATTCGAATTCTTTATTGAGCAGATTGATCCAATTATCCAAAATGAATTAAATGAATATTTAGAATTTGTACCTGAAGATATCAAGGATAATTTAGCAAAAGAAATAAAAAACAAAATTCAAGACAAAATGTTGGAATTTAATTCAGAATTATTTTAAAAAGGATTATTGCCTTCTCTTTGCTTATTTCTATAAACTTTTATGTTAATTAATATTAAATCCAAATGAAAATAGAATTATAAAACGTGATATCAACCAATGACTGAACCCTCTAAAGATTATTCTATTGATGAGATGATGACGGTTTTAATGGCGAGAGAGGTGAGAAATGACGATGTCATGATCGTTGGTGTCGCAACACCAATGGTATGGTCTGCTTTTACGTTAGCAAAAGTAACTCATGCTCCTGATGCTATTTATCATTATATCATGGGAAATACTTTTGTAACAGAAGCCCGCCAAGTTTCACTTCTTTATTTGGAGATGAATACTGCTAGAGCATATAGATTTCAAAATTCAGGAGAATGTACTCTTGAATCGCTTCCGTCAGAAAAATTAACTACAATTGAGTTCTTTAGGCCAGCACAGGTCGATCAATTTGGTAATACAAATAATATCTGTATTGGAGATTGGAATAAGCCGAAAATACGATTGCCTGGTTGCGCGGGAATTGCAGACTTCAGCATGTTTTATTCTCGCGGTTCATTCCTCTATACACCAAGACATGATAATAGAACTTTTGTCCCGTCTGAGCAATTATTCTTTGTATCAGGAGTCGGATTTCCTGAAGGTAAACAATCGATCTGTGGCGGTACAGGACCTCAGTGTGTTATCACAAATTTAGCATATTTAGATTTTGATATTAAAAGCAAGAAGATGAAATTACAAACACTCCATCCTGGTGTAGATATTAAAGAGGTAAAAGAATCAACTGGCTTTGATTTATTAGTTGATAAAAACTTAAAAGAGACAAAACCTCCTACAACAAAAGAAATTAAATTATTAAGAGAAAAAGTCGATCCATTGAGTATTAGAAAATTGGAAGTGCTTTCTGGTAGTGAAAGAGAAGAGCTATTAGATAAAATTATACAAAAAGAGTTAGAAATGGAAATAAAGTTCCCTAAACTTATTAACATCTAATTGATGACTCTAATTAGTTATTTAATATACAATTTATTTTTTCTTCCTTTCTTCTTATAAATGATTAAATCATTGTGAAATAATTTATCAATGTGATATTTGACAGAATTTCTAGCTAAATTAATCTTAATTGATATTTCTGAAGAGGTAATTCCGGGATTATCTTTAATTAAATTAAAAATTCTTGAAGTTGTTTCAGATTTAGTTAAACCATTTACAAAACCTTCAACATTCTCAAGCGTATTTAAAAGAGGGAAGTAGATCGAATATTGTCCAAATTTTTCTTTTCGAATGATGTTATTCTTCAAAAGAACATCTAAATGCCACTGTAACTGACCTTTTTGAATATCACATTTTCTTAATAACTCATTATGATGAATTCCAGGATCTTCAAGCACATACTTTATAATTTTTCTTCGGTGTTCATTTTTGAAGATCTCTTCTAAAGTCATATTTTTATGCTTGTTATAATACCAAGCTCTTCGAATCATTCGATCATGATATTCTTTTACAGAGATAACTATTGTATAAGATAAGAGTGTAATTACAATAATTAACAATATTATGATAACTAATCCTAAAATTGGATTTTCTATTTTTCCAAATGTATCGCTATAAGAGGAAATTATCTGATATAAAATGAGAAGCGATAAAATAAGTGAAATAGGAACTAATATGAGAATAATTAATAAAAAATTTTTATACTTTGATTTATTTTCGCTCACATTAATTCATTCCCGTAATTCTCTTAATATTTTTTATATTTTGATATCATTAAGGACAATTATCCGCATAATCTAAATATTCAGTATCATATTTAGACTTTAGCTCATTATCATTTAGCTTTATTTCATTAGAATCTTTTTTTATAAATGTTTTAAGAGGTAGCATAAAACCGACTGAATTTTTGTATTGAATATATTTTCCCCCATGCTTTTTGCTTAACCAAAATTCTTCTAATTTCGCTAGCAAAATATATGCCAAGGTTTCTATAATCCATATAAAAAAGAGAAGAACGTAATTATATTCCATGTTTGAGCTAAATGGATTGATTGGACTCGTGTTTAATGAGATCATAGTTAAACTAAAAGTCATTATGATAATTGTGAGATATTGGGGATGGCGAACATATTTATAAGGTCCTTTAAATATTAAATTTTTCCTGTGAAAGAGTTGATAGCCTAACGATAACAAAAAGAAAATCCCGCTAATAATTGCGATAATACTCCATGGGAAGCCATATACAAAAAAGAAATCAAAATCTGATTTCACCATTGAAGGATTCATAAAGAAAAAAGATAAATACCCAATTAGTGGTAAGCTCATTATTCCAAACCATATTGAAGCGCAAGGAATATATTGAAAAATAGGGATCATTATCCAGCCAATTGTTATAAAAATTTGTTTCATTACTGTTTGTAATTTATTAATACTCATTCTTCTTACACTCTAAAAATGTACTAAATGAAATATGGTCCAAGTGATTTAAAAATAAATTGGTGCAGTTCTAGAACAATAAGGATAAAAAAGAAGAAAAGAAGGAATTATGTATATTTTTTGTACAATTCTCCAATAAATCGGTTCAATTGTTCATATGATTTATCTTTAGCATATGCTACTTTCCCACACTCATCTTCTAAATCAAAACATGCTTTTACATAAGTTTTGTTCATTATCGTAAGCATAGTTTTTGTGAAGAAGATGAATTCTTTTTGGTATTTCGTCAATTGCTTAATAAAAGCTTGAGTATTTGTTTCTAAATCATCAAGAGCAAAAACTCGAGTTGGAAAATTAATATTTTTTAGTTCATCAACTCCAATTTTATCAGCTGTAAAGAGTAAGCGTTTAGCATTACTCAATCCAAATGCTAATAATGGGAGTAATGTAGCCCCAGTTTGGGGAAAAGCTGAAATCGCAAGTTCGGGGAGGTGTAAGTATAATTCTTCTAATGGTCTATCAGCAAAGATTCTTAAATCTGATGCGAGGATCATTAAAACGCCAAAACCAACAGCAATTCCTTGAACCTGTGTAATAATCGGTTTTTTCAAAAAAAGCATAGTCTCATTTACTTTTCTACCCCACTCAGTAATCATTTTGACTTTTTCAGGCGACCCTTGTATCTCTTTTAGGTCATAACCCGCTGAAAAAAATTTTGTACCAGTACTTTTAATTAAAATGTATTTAATTTTCTCATCTTTATCTGCTTTAATTAAATTTTCGTACATTGTTTGCAACATTTCTATACTAAATGCATGGGCTTTATCTGGACGGTTAATGGTGATTTCTGCAATGCGTCCTTTAACATTATAAAGAATTAATTCTTCAGACATAAGATTATAAACTCAAACATTTCATTTTAAGTTTAATATAATCTGTAAACAT
>CAYUTF010000070.1:0-17590 GCA_964447495.1 uncultured archaeon | reverse complement strand
AGAATGGAGGAATTTCCACTTTCGCTGTAATATGATATAATTTAAAAATAATTTAACACCTGTTTAACAGACGAAGTATAGTGAATATATTCATGTAGTATAAAATTAATATTTTGTGGTTTTATGAGAATGAAACGGTAAAATAAAAAGTATTTTCTATTGAATTATTCGATTTTTTATATCTTCATCTGCCTTTTTATAGGATTTATCCCCATCATAAATATTTACAGACAGAGGTCTATAACACCATATCCATAACCATGAATATAATTTAGGAATATTCTAGAAGCCCATATTTTTAGTGTTGTTTTTGGAGATATACAATTCGTTTTTCTAATTTTATTAATTTTGTTTCATTCCCATTTGCATTTATCATACCATCATCGTTCAAAAAAATAATAGCCTGCTGAAAGTGTTGAATTGCATTATAGTAATCTTTTTTCTTTTCTGCTTTTTCTCCCGCTTCTAATGCATACTCTATTTCGAGTGTTTTAATCTTTTTGTCAAGTTCGAGAACCATGAATGATATTCTGCCAATATCTAACTCAAAGTTAAATCCTGTCGCTAAATAGAGAGCTTTTTCATATTCCTTTTGCGCTTCTTTATAAACTAATGCTTTTTCCGCTGTTTCCCCTTTTTTAACATACATATTCATCAACTTCTTAGCTTCCTCAGCATCCAAAGTACGCGCTTTTTCTTTTATATCAATTATTGCCTCATCGTTTGCAATTATGGGTGATATTAATTCATTTTCAGCAATCCGTTTTGCGCGAACTTCATTAAATTTCCTTACTTCCTTTTCTACCAGTTCAAGATTCGAAGGAATGATAATGTTTTTCTCCAAAAATTGATAAATTTCATACATTATGATATATGGGTCAGAATTAAGTACAGATTTAACCTTATTAAAAAGATTATTGATGAAGAAGAACTTCTTTGATACTAATAGTTCATTCGCAAAATCGATTATAGCTTTTTGGATGGGATTTTTATTAATTGTATTTAAATCGCTTGGTAATAAAGTATGAGTAAGGACCATGGGAAAAACAAGTTTGATGTTGAAAAAATCTATTATAAAATTGATAGTATCTTCAAAATTGAGCATCCCAGTTCTTAATAGGATTTCAATTTTTTTTTGATATGTTTGTTCATACTCATCCAAGAATTCAGATAAACGTTCCTTCAAACTAGGTGCTGCTTTTTGATCTAATACCAAGCATACCTCAATATTTTTACCGCTTTTTAAGAGGATATTAAACGTCTCATATTGAAACTCATAAAGCTTATGATTCTTCATAGTACTTGCTCCAGTTTTTCCTGAGCTTCCATCTACTGCTCTTGATTCGAAATTTGCTCTTGAAGTAGAAAAAAAAATGTTCGCTTGTATGAAACCTATTAATACATCAACATTTAACTCTTCACTTGAGACAGGATAATCCACTATAAGAAGCCCAGAGTCTTTAGTTATCAAAATAATATGCTTTATGTTTAAAACATCTAAAAATTTATACCAGATTAAGGTTTGCTGCATCTGAACTCGTTTTTCTTCTGAATCCATTTCAAATAACTTCATATTTTGGTTCGCGTCAATACCAACTTTTGCAAAATATGAGGTTATACATTCTCTACAACGATCTGGATAAGAATCACAATTTTCTCTTTCATAACCACAATTAAATCCGATTCTACTAACTTGGAAATATACCATAATAATCAAAAATTACGATATTTCTTATACCAATTTGATAACCTTCCTCCTTAAAAAATAATCAAATAGAGATTTTTAAGTATTTGGCATCTCGTAAGATTATGTCTCATCAGAACGAAAATATTAATTATATATCTAATTTATAGATGAAAATAATTTTTCTCAAAAAATCAAAGATGATAACTTTTGAGATTTATTCTCAACATTTTTTTGAACAAAATTAGATCAATTGTGCAATTTTTTCGCATGTCCGCCTGCAATCTAACAAGATTAACCCAAGTCGTACGTCCTTATCTGCGGACACCGTTAGCACTGCATTCGGGCCAGCTTGGAGCACTAAAAGGTAACCATCGCTCCCTTTGATGTACAACTGATCAAAATCTCCTTTTTGCATCTCGATAATGGCTCTTTCGGATAAGGAGAGCAAAGCGGCAGTCATTGCAGCAATCCGGGTCTCATCTACTTCCCTTGGAAGTGCAGAGGCAATAGGCAAGCCTTCAGCAGAGACGATAGCGGCAGCTTTTACTTCTGGAATTGCGGCTAATAATTTTTTAAGTAGATCATCGAGTGAATCTGGGGTGCTTTGTTCCACTTTTGACATTCTCCTTCTTTTCCAAAATATTTAGTTATTGAATAATAATAAGAGGGTTTTTTATTAGATAATAATTATCTTCAACCATTACTTATATTTAAAGTAGATTGGTATTATTTATTTTTTTTTATTTATTTATTTTTTTTTATTTGTAGCTTATTAAGTTGTATAATATGTAGGTAAGAGCATGGATGCCTATAGGCATTTTACTTATATCTTATTTAAAACATACCGATCTATTTGAAATACCGATATATTAGTTTTTTGGCATCGTGAAAGGGATTAATCTTTCCTGTAAAATGGGCTAATTCATAGTCAAATCGTTTTTCAAATGATCGTGTAAAAATATCTAATTTTTTAGACAATACAGGCAGATATTTTGTTGATATTAGGGCGGCTATGACTGATTTTCCGTAGGAAAAATATATTTTCACCCCTTCCTTATCGATAATGTTCAAATTTCGTTTTTCATTGGTAATTTCTGAAATTAAAGCCAAAATCCCTGTAAAACCTCCTGTGATTAAGTCTTCACTTGGGATATTACTATTCTGTTCTGGTTTAAAATTTTTAGTGTATAAACACACCGCAGCAGAATTGAATACATATATACTTCGTAATGAATCTGCCCAATCTGCTTCCTTATATGAAAGGATTTCAGGTAAGGGGATAATCCAGACCAACGTTACGATGAGCAGAAAAGGACTTAGACCTTGAAGATAAGGGGTAATCCAATAAAAAAGTAAAGGATTAGAGGAGTATATTCGGTTCAATAAATAATGGATGAGAACTCCTGTGATAAGACCAATCATGAATAATAAGAGAAAGGTGCATATCATTCTTGCTCGATATCTAATTGCGTTTCTCTCAGTAGCGAAATCGCCAGAAAGGGTAAATAAAATAATAAAAATTACCGGAATAGCCACTCCAAAAAAAATTGAAGTAGAAATAATTAAATTTTTAACCACTCCAGAAAAAATTATTATCGATGAAATCAAGAGTAATCCTCCGGAAAAGGTCGTTTTTCTCCCAAAATTATCTAAAGCCACTCCAAAAATAACAAAAAGAATCATAAATAAGAAAATGAAGATCACTGGATTTATATTCAATTCTCCATAGGTCGAAAAAGCATTTCCTATGATATACCCTAATATGAGAAACACGAGGAGATACCCCAAATTATGATAAGTACCTGTAATTATCTCTATAAATTTCTTGTTGGAAGTCAATCTTTCTTCAGTTTCTTTATAGTGATAATTCCTCGCAATTAAAAAAATGACAACGAGAATTAGAGCTTCAATTATGATAACAGAAATTGTGTTTCCATATGTAAATAGCACAATCAAATGAGATATAATAAAAGAAAGGAAAAAGAGATATCCTAATAATCTTCCCCGGTTGAGGATGTTTGATTCATGAATATGAATTGTGAGCAGATCAATTATAAAGACGCCTGTCGAGAAAATCATAAGAGAAAATCCAATAATTTCATATACATTTCCAAAGATCACAAATAATAAACCCAAAATGGTCACAGGAGATGAAATGAGCAATAATCGAACCCGGTCTTTTATCCTATCTACAATAAAACCAGCAATGACAATCGTAAGAAAAATACTCAATATCGAAATCAATCCAAGTCCGTTAAATAATAATTCTTCCACACTAAATCTTAAAATATAAACTACAATATAATTCAATGATATAGTACAAAAAACAAAAGAAATGAGAAAATATAAGAACCCACGTGGTGTTATGGAGAGATCTCGCACAAATAGTCTGCGAAATTTAAAGATTCTTGAATATATTTTCAAGAGTTCATCTATATTCATAAGATCATTTTTATGGATTATTTAGGGCGATTCGTTATTAATAGAAAGTGAAATAATATAATTAAAGATGAGCTTATTCTAATTTAAAATTTATAGTTGTATCAATCATCATTTTAATATTTAAAGGACTAATAGTTTTATCTAGTTGCTGCGTAGGACTCACTATTAAAGGAGTGTGAGATTTTCGTGAAACCTCAATTAATTTTTCCACATAGGTTTTTACATCACTTTGTGAACCAAATGCTAATAAGCTCATGTCGAGATTTCCAACAAAGCACACTTCATTTGAATAATGTTTAAACAACTCAAAAATATTTACACCCGCACTGGGTTCTAAACTTTGAATAGCATCAAATCCAATACCAATAAATGAACGTATTAAATCAGTGATATATCCATCGGAATGAATGATCACCATTCCTTTATTGCTATGAATATCATTAACAATTTTAGAGTAGGGTGTAAAAAATAAATTATCCCATATATCTGTTGGAATAAAGGTTCGATTTTTATAGCCACAATCATCTGCTATAAGAAAGATACAAGCTTCAGCATTTAAGAGTTGCGAGATAAGTTTTTCTATGTATTTTGCAAAGAATTCAATAACATATTTGACAAATTCAATATCTTTCTTAAGCATTTTTGCAAAATAAACAAATCCCATTGACTGCCATGTTTTTTCAAATAATCCCGGTAAAGAAAGCACCGGTATTAGATTTTCTTTAGCTCTTAGAATGAATGTTGATAATGATCTTATGCTCTTTTTGGAGGGAAGATTTAAATGATTCCACGAATCAATGACTGCCTTATTTTTAAACATTCCATCCCAGAAATACCAATCATTCTTAATAAGCCTTCCCCACCCATCAACTCGCATTTGATCATTTATATTATACCCTCCTTTACCACGGCGAAAATCCCAGAGTGAAATTGCATCAAAACCCATATTATAAATTAATTCATAATCATTATTGTTTAAATTAAGATTCTTGTTTGTGTGATTGAGTGTATACCTTGTTTTGAAATTGTTCATAAATTCTGAGCGGGGATATCCCGTACAATAAAGGGGAATGTTATTAGTGAGCTCCCCAGATAAAACCCTTATGAAGTTTCTTGAACGATCGAACATCCTTTTTCCATAATCGCCTAAATATTAATAAAGTTAATATTCAATAACAATAAATGAAAGAATAATTATTTGATGATTAATTATTAAAATAATTGTTATTATTGGTTAAATTGTTAATCATGACTGACTATTGGACGATAGTTGCGGGTATATATAACACATCGCTCTCCTTGTTTTTTTTTACCTTAATGTTTTTGATGTTTTTTATTGGTGTTAAGGGATGCCGGTCAAATAACAAGTATGGAGGGGTATCTTCAATAATCTGTGGCGTTTGCTTTTTGCTTTTTGGTTTTTACAATTCAATCTTCAGATTTTTTCCATATCCGTATAATGGATTTATGATTTGGTGGATCGGTCTTATTATATTAATAAATTTTATTTTCACTACAATTATTAAAAGAGATTTTAAAAAACTGCAACAAGAGATGCATACAGAAGGCAAAATAGGAGATGATATTAAAAGACCATCGATTATCAGAAGATATATTTTGCGCATGACGAGGGAGGATCCCTATCGAGTCGAAATAACAATGAAAATGGAAGTATTCCGGAAAAGTTTTCATTTAACAGGGCTCTTAATATTGGTTGCGTATTATGGATTATTTCTTATACTCCCTATAACCCAAATTGTAAACAACACGGTTATTGTATTTATAAATCAAGTAGAACCCTCATATAATCTCTTATGGGGTCCAATTTCGGATTATCCGTATAGTGTTGACGATTTTAATGCGGTCATTGACATTACAATGTTTGCTTTAGTTGCATCTTTAGTTTTTGCGATAATATCCGATTTGATTAGAGTATTGTGGGGTCCAGAATATTCATTTTTCAATTTCTTGACAAAATCTATGCTAAGGAATAAGGAAAGAAATGCTGCTGGTCCCCAGATATATATCATGACCGGTTTTATCTTTAGCTATATGCTCTATATGGCTGGGATCATTCACATCTCAGCATTTTTTGCGGGTATCTTAATTGCGTGTCTTTCTGACGCGACAGCGGCATTAATTGGTCGAAATTATGGGAAACATAAAGTTCGAGTAAGAAGTAAAGAAACGAAATCTATAGAAGGTTTTATTTCAGGATTCGTAGTTGCTTATATTGTTGGATTATTCTTTGTAGGTCCGATCTATGCCATCATCGGAGCAGTAATTTTCTTCATAACCGATTATTTCCCTGTGTTTACCGCCGACAATATATTAAATCCAATTTTTATCCCAATTGGTATCCAAATCTTTATTGCAATTTTGGGATTACCTGTTGGATTATTTTAACCACCATTAACAGGCTAATAAATTTTCTATCATGCGTGAATTAATTGATGATTTGAAGGATATTAAATTGGCTATCTTTGATTTAGATGGGGTCATTTATCGCGGTAATACTTTAATCCCTGGAGTAGATGATATCATTACTCATTTGAAAAAACTTTCAATCCAAGTGGTGTTTAATTCAAACAACTCTACCTTAACACGACAAATGTATGTAGAGAAATTAAAAAAACTCAATATTGACTGTGTAAGTGATGACATTTACACGAGCGCGTCTATTGCTGCTGAGGAGATAACAAAATTGAAGTCCAAGGCAAATATTTATGTAATTGGTGAAAAGGGGCTTAAAGAAGAATTAAAAGCAAAAGGTCATCAAATATGTGATCAAGTTAGGAATTTCCGCAATATTGACTATGTAATTGTTGGTTTAGATCGAGATTTTAACTATAAGAAATTAGCAATCGCTCAAAATTGCATCTCTCAAGGTCATGCTCAATTTTATGCAACTAATGCCGATGCAACCTTACCAGATAAGGATGGAGAGTTGCCAGGAGCAGGATCTATGGTAGCAGCATTAAAGATCTGTACAGCCCAAGAACCTATCTATATTTTTGGTAAACCATCCCCCATAGGAATTGAAAGAATTCTAGAAAAGAATAATACTCATAATAAAGAAGCTGTTATTTTTGGAGACCGTTTAGATACAGATATATTAGCTGGAAATCGAGCAAAAATTAAAACAGTGTTAGTCTTGACAGGGGTTACCACAAGAAAACAAATAATTGAGCTTAAAAAGAATATTAATAATAATGATAATAATGTTATCCCAAATTTGATTATTAATTCGTTAGATGAAATATTTGTTACGAAATTTTAGGGAATTTAATCAGCAACCTTTTCTTTTTAGGAAAGTTTTGCTCTATAAATCATTAATTTAGCGATTTCATAAAAAATATCTTCCACATTTTGTCCATTCTTCGAAGAGCATTCAACGTAGCCATAAAGATTATGTTTTTTCGCTATTTCATAAGCTTCTTTACTAGAGACGGTTCTTTTATATTGTAAGTCCAATTTTCCTCCTACCATGATGACAGGAATCTGCTGATGGTTTCCAATGTAACCTTTCTTAAAAATAGTTATCCAATCAGGAAAATTCTTTAAACTCGAATATCGTGTTATATCATACATAAAGATGCCTCCAGAAGCGCCAACCACATAACTAGGCAATAAAAATCGAAACCGATCCTCTCCAGCAAAATCCCAAATTTGAAGGCTTACCGTTTTTCCTTCGACTTCAAGCTTTTTAAGATGGAAATCCACACCGATAGTTATCGTAGAGTTTGATTTAAAGACCCCAGTTAAATAGCGATTAATTAATGTTGTTTTTCCGACCCCACCATCTCCGAAAAGGCAAACCTTGAACATTATATCGATTTCTGACATACTAATCCGATTTTCTAATCATAAAATTAAGTATTCTAAATTCGAATTACATTATTAATATTATTTTTTTATTAAAAATAATTTACTTTTACAAGATATTAAATCTTTTGAGTGTTCTTTTGTTATATTTTTTTTGATTTTAATTTATTAGGTAACATTTCTGGGATTAAATTTATATTGAAAAATTATTAGCCAAGATCAGATTCTTAATAGACTACAAAAAAAAAGCAAATATAAAAAGAATAAATAAATTTATTATTTTCTACCTTTTTTTGATTAAGAGACATATTTTAATAGCCTCTTTGCTTTTCCTAGTTGAGTTAATATGGGAACTAAGATCGCAATAGTAAACGTGAAGGATTATAATTCAATCCAAGAAGCTATTGTATCCGCTATTAAAATGGTTGAAGACTCATTCTCATTTAAGTTATCGGAATGTAAAAATATTCTTTTAAAACCAAATTTACTTAGAGCTACAAAGGATGCATGTACTCAACCCGCATTTGTAGAGGGCGCACTGGCTTATCTCAAGGAGAAGAAGGTTCCAAGAGAAAACATCAATATTGGGGATTCTCCCGGTCAGATTAAAACTTTTGCCACAAAAATTGCTCAAAAAGTAGGAATTTACGATATTGTTGAGAGAGAAGGCATAAATTTCATTGACTTTGAAAGAGAGATTCCTATTGAGGTACAAATAGAAGGTGCATTAAGATTCAAAAATTGTTATATATCAAAACCTGTAGTGGACTGCGATCTTCTAATAAATTTACCTAAATTGAAAACTCACGGAGAAGCGACAATAACGGGGGCAATAAAAAATTACTGGGGAATTATTCCAGGAGGACTAAAAGCAAAAACGCATCTCTTAGGGAAAACTCCAGATCAATTTGGAGAAGTGCTTGCAGATAATTATGCGTGGGTTGTGAAAAATAAACCTAATCGATTAATTATTTATGACCTCCACACAATAATGCAAGGGGCTATGGGACCAGTTTCTGGAAAAATGAAGAATTGGAACTTAGTTTTAGTCGGTACTGATGAATTGGCGCTTGACACAATCGCTCTTGAAATTGGCAAGTTTAAAGGGCTTGATTACGTACCACATCTAAAAAGTGCTTATGAAAGGGGTTTAGGAATAGGGGATTTAAAAGATATTGAAATTGTCGGTATGAGTTTAGAAGAAGCAAAAAGAATAACTCCTAAATTTAAAGTACCGGGAAAACGAATGACCAAATTAGCAGCTTCAATTACTGGAGGAATAGTATATCGTGTTACTAAACGTGTTCCTAAATTACAAAAAAAGAAATGTATCCAATGCGGACAATGCTCCGAAATTTGCCCTGCTGAAGCAATCGAATTTAGAAGTAAAGATTATCCGAAATTCAAGACAGAAGTGTGTATATCGTGTTTGTGTTGTATGGAAATGTGTCCTCAACAGGCTATTAAAGCGAAAAGGAGAGGATTTTTTGGATTATTTCATAAGTTTTAATGTTTGTTCTATAGGTGAATTTATTAAATAATTTAAGATTAGATACAATCTGAGAGAAACCATGAATCCTGAAAATAGTAGTATTATCCAAAAATTTGGCCGGTTAATACAAATTCTTTACGAGTTAAAGCAAAAGGGAGATTTACCAGGAATATTACTATCTTACAAGAATGGAGAGCTCATATATAATATTTTTAATACCGATATTAAGAATTTAAACGGTCATGAGTTATCTTCGATGTGTGCATCAGTTTTAGAGAGTGCAAACAGTCTTAGTAGAGTAGTAGGTGAAAATAAGCTAATTAAAATTGTTGCTGAGTTAAATTTGTACATGCTTGTTATCATTCAATGCGATGAGAATATATTTTTAACATTCATTGTTGATCACAACTCACATGTAAACGATGCATTAAATTCTATTGAAACCTATATTAAAAAAATTATTTTTTTATATGAATCCTCGTAATAAGAGAGGGTCAAAACTCATGCTTCTCCCTTATCAATAAGATTAAGATATTTCACACATATCTCAACTATTTGACCTAAAGATTCTTTTTCAATAACTTCGGGAGTGTCTAATCGCGTGTGATAGTAAGGAACTAACTCGTCCGAGAGATTTAATCCGGAGATCGTTGTGGCAGATATTCCTTTTTTACTAAACGTCGCAGCATCCGTTGCTCCAAAAGGTAATTTTCCAATCTTCGCTATAGGATTAACTTTTTTTGCTATGTCATACAAGGGTTCATATATTTTGGGATCATGGGTAGCACCAATACCTGGCTCTTTGTCAACAACTACCAGTGAACCTTTTTTAGCGATACTATCCATATTAACAATGAGAGTTTTATTTTTCTTTAGATCCTCTAAATGCGATTCAATATACCGTTTTGATCCTCGAAGCCCAGCTTCCTCTCCTGCAAATGAAATTAAGTAAACTCTAGTATTTTTGGGAAAAATATCTTTATCCTTATTATCGTATAAATATTTTCCAATTCCTAATACAATGGAAACCCCAGATAAGTTGTCAAAAGCGCCAAGAACGGGTTTATAACTATGAAAAAATACATATGCCAATGCAATGGGAATAAAAGCAAGAAAGAAGATACCAAAGGCAAAGAATAGAATATCAAATTCAAAAGCAATTATTTGGAAGATAATTTTTACGATAATGATAATAAAAATAATTGCGACTCCTAAATACCCAAAATTAATGATCATTTGTCCAAAGCGTTTAAAGTAATAAAAAGTATTAAACTCAAATTGAGAATCGTGGTGAGCTGAAAAAATAATTGTATGCTTTATCTCATTTGTAGGATTTATAGTTCCAACTATATTTTTCGATGTTCTTTTTGGAAATAAGAAATCAAAAAACTCATGATATTTCATCACTTCTGTGATAAAATAGCTAATAGTTAGAATTATTAAAAGCACCGCGATTAAGGTGAATATAAAACTATATATGTTGGGAAATGGTAAAATATTGAGGTCAATTAATAATGAAAGCCAATATAGAACAATTGAAACTAAAGCTAATAACGCACCATATCTGATTCCCCCTAAAAACGCATGAGGACTGCTAATATATTCCTCCTGATGAGTTTCATCACAACATTTTTTTAGTTCTTCTTCAATTTTATTGCCGGCAAGGATTTCTTGTTCTTTTCCAGATTCTCGTGGCCCGATTTCATTGCAGATGTCTTCGATAAATTTTAACATATAACTATTTAAATTATCATCAACCATAATAATCAACTAATTTATTAATTTTAAATATATTATTGAGAAAAATTATATTTTTCAAAAACTTTGGTTTTTTTCCATGAAGAGAGAATATCTAAGGGATGAAACCTTTGAAGGTACTTTTCCCTATAAACCCCATTATAAGAAGATCAACGGGTTCCAAATGCACTATGTTGATGAGGGAAAGGGTGAACCTATTGTGTTGTTCCATGGTATGCCTACTTGGGGCTACTTATATCGAAATTTTATTGAAACGCTATCCAAAAGTAATAGAGTGATTGTCCCAGATCAGATGGGGTTTGGAAAGAGCGATGTTCCTCAAGATAAACCCTATATCCTCAAACAGCATCTTGAAAATAGTACAAAACTATTATTAGGACTTAATTTACATGATATCACTTTAATAGTGCAAGATTGGGGAGGTCCTATAGGAATTGGATTTGGAGTTCATAATCCAGATATGATAAAACGATTGGTTATTATGAACACTAGTATTGGGGTAATGAGGGAAGGATCTAAGCCTTGGTATCAGCCTTTAATTGAAAAAGGTATTTATGAGTCCTTTATATCCGATATTGCAGGACTTATCAAATCGGGTATATATAACAAAAATCAGATTACAGATTCGATGTTAAAAGCCTATAGTGCTCCATTCCCTAATAGGGAGTCGCTTATTGGAGCTTTTGCTTGGCCAAAAGACATTCCCGTCGGTGATTCCCATCCTAGTGCTGAAACTATGCACTATATATGGCAAAATTTAGATATTTTAAAGGAAAAAGAAAAAATATTGATCTGGGGGATGAAAGATCCGATCTTCCCTACGAAAATGATCGCCTGGTGGGACAAAATCTATCCAAGAATCGAAAAGTTTGAAATCGAGAATGCCTCTCATTTTCTGCAAGAGGATGCTCCCCAAAAAATTATACCGATCATTCAGAATTTTATAAACGAGAGTTAATTTGGCATTTTCCATTTGACACAGTAAATTTTAATTGAATCTTTAATTTTTAAACCTAAGTAATTGATTAAACATTTTTAATCAACACTGGGGATAAATTAAAAACAAAATTAGCTGTGATTAATTGATGGTGTTAAAGATTAAAGATGGACTGACTCCGCAAGAAATAGAAGATTTTGCATCTCAAGCATTATCAGAAATGACTTTGAAGGAAAAAGTACATTTAATGTCAGGCCATGATTTTTTTAAAATCATGTTAAAAGATAGAGGTAAAGGAAGGAGTGTAATACCGGGAGGAGGTCTTAAAAGACTTGGTATTCCTGCCTTTCGTTTCATCGATGGTCCACGAGGGGTTGTAATTCCAGGGTCTACATGTTTTCCCGTTTCAATGGCACGAGGGGCAAGTTGGGATATAAAGCTTGAGGAAGAAGTCGGTGAAGTAATAGGGAAGGAAGTCCGAGCTCATGGAGGCAATCTTTACGGAGCACCATGTATCAATCTCCTACGCCATCCCGCATGGGGACGAGCCCAAGAAACATATGGAGAAGACCCTTATCATCTCGGTGAATTAGGATCGGCACTATCTCGGGGAGTACAAAAACACAATGTAATGGCAACTATAAAACATTTTACGGCAAATAGTATCGAGTATTCTCGGTTTAAAGTTAACGTAGTGATGAATGAACGCACTCTTCGGGAAGTATATCTACCCCATTTTAAGAAATGTATTGAGAATGGATGTGCAACGGTAATGAGTGCATACAATAAATTAAATGGAAAATATTGTGGACATAATACACATTTACTAAGGGATATTCTTAAAGGAGACTGGCAATTTAAAGGTTTTGTCCATTCTGATTGGATGGATGGGCTATATGATACAATTGCAGGTATAAATGGGGGTTTGGACGTAGAGATGCCTCGAGTGAAGCATTATGGAACAAAATTAATAAAAGCAGTAGAGAAGGGAGAAGTATCGATCGATCTTATCGATGATTCCGTACGTAGAATAATAAGTACCATGCTTTCCTACACCACGCGAAAAGATCCTCAGCAATATCATTCAGATTTAGTTGGTTGTGAAGAGCATGTGAGACTTTCGCGTGAAGTAGCAGAAAAAAGTATGGTGCTTTTAAAAAATTCGAATGATTTACTCCCATTAGAAATGAACACAATCAATAAATTAGCAGTCTTTGGAAGATTAGCTGATTTAAAAAATACAGGGGATCATGGAAGTAGCCAGGTGCACCAGGATAATATTGTTACTCCATTACAAGGAATTAAAAATTTCGTTGGTAATAAAGTAGACGTAGTATATACCGAGGGAAAGGATTTAGAAGAAGTAAAAAATTTAAGTCAAAATGTTGATGCTGTGGTTATTATTGCGGGATATACCTTTCGCGATGAAGGAGAATATATTCGCCAATTTATACGAAGGGTAGGAGATCGAGAATCTTTGGAGTTAAAAGCAGATGATATTAATATTATTAAAACAGTTTCAGACCTAAACTCCAATACTATTGTAATTTTGATCGGGGGAAGTGCTATTATGATGGAACAATGGATAGACAATGTAAGTGCGGTATTAATGGCTTGGTATTCCGGAATGCAAGGAGGAAATGCTCTTGCAGACATATTATTTGGCAAAGTTAATCCCAGTGGAAAGTTACCTTTTACAATACCTAAAAAGGAGTCTGATTTGCCCTACTTTAAAGCTCATATAGATGAGATTGAATATGGATATTATCATGGGTATACTTTGATGGATAAGAAAGAAATTAATCCAAGATTTCCTTTTGGCTTCGGCTTAAGCTACACACAATATCGATATGACAATTTAGAAGTAAAAAGCTCTGGTGATATAATAATTGCCTCTATAGAGGTTTCCAATATAGGAAAAATCGCTGGTGAGGAGGTTATTCAATTATATGTTGGTTTTGAGAATTCCAACGTTGATAGACCTAAAAAATTATTAAAAGGATTTAAAAAAGTATTTCTAAGTCCAAATCAAACTCAGAAGGTGACAATTGAAATTCCTAAAAAAAACCTTGCATGGTATAACCCTGAAACAAAGAGATGGGAAGTTGAGGATATGCCTTATATAATATCCATGGGAAGTTCTTCGAAAGAAGAAGATTTAGTATCTACTCAACTAAAAATATAATCTCAATAAACTTGCGCTTTTTTTTAAATGTAGAGGATATGAGGAAAAATCACGACTTTTACTAAAGGCTTGCTAACCACGAGTTCACACTTTCAATGATTGAGGGCCCAAAAAGAATTAGTAACACAATGAGTGAAATACAAATTATCGATGAGAGTATACCATACATTTTCTTTGATGAGCCTTCACGTAAGTGTTGTTTATGAGTGAATCTTTCAAGTTGTTTTAGTTTTAAGTAATTTTCTCTTCCTTTATTTGTAAGTTCTAATATATTATCATTACACTTAATATATCCTCCTTCAGTCAAGGTATCCAAATATTTTCCTGCCACTTTTCCTTCTAATTCCTTATAAAAAAAGTCGGCAAACCCGTTATAATACTTTCGTCCACTATTTAAACCATACTCAAATTTTAGGAGTAATGTCTCTCGATCAAACGATTCTCTTGCAATATTCGCCAAGAGATACCCTGTGAGCCTATTATCATAAAGTGTATCCGCAAATATCTTTAGGGTTGATAGATCGAATTCTTCACGTTTTCTTATGATTTCAATGAGAATTTCAATACCTTCCTTTGAAACAATTACAGCAATAATAATGGCTATAAGGGCATCAACAAAGTAGAGGTTAAAAATGGCAAAGGTTAATCCAATCATGACACCAGTAGATATTAACATATTTAACTTTGAATCCTTTGAATCACTTATCAATGAAAGATTGCCTGAAGTTTTTCCTACAAGCCCTTTTAAAAACATTAATCCCAGATTAAGAGTAATTGACAAGAATACTATAAAAAATCCTTGTACCGTAGGAACGATAATCATTGGAAATATTAACGCTTCTATACTTGACCAGATTAAGCCTACTCCCGTAAAAAGCATCATAAGCAAAATAATTATGCTTGCAAGTTTATCTTTTTTAAATTGAAGACTAACAATAAAAATAATACCTACTTTAATCAGGTCCGTTAGATTTTCAAATCCATCAGTTATCATACCCTGGGAGGATATTTGTAATCCAGTTATTATTTTCAAGGTAGATAAAATTACTAAAAATAAAGCGGTAATACCCATTACTGCCTTTTCGCTGAGAAATTTCTTTAACCAATAGGATTCATGTTGTATTTCAAGATAGCAACTTTCAACATAGATTCGACCCTCCTTCGTTAAAGTAATATAATCTTTATTGTTAATTTGAACGAATTCTTTTAATTGAGCTATTTTAAGATACTCATCAACATTTTTATCAGTTATTACTAGTTGTCTCATGGTTGTTGTAAATATATAACGCATTTTCTGTTTTATATCGCCCAGATTATTAACTCCGTCATAAATCAGACCTAAAAAACCATATAAAAAATCATCTTGTGGACCTCCTCCATTTGGGAATAGCTCTCTCTGCGATTTTAAACCTTTTTGGTGAAAATATTTCGCAAGTCCTTTCTTAGGAAATTGGGATTTTAACTTTTCTAAGCTCATATCTAAATCCACTTTTAAAAATTGTGTCAGAAACTTATAAATTATCGCTTTATTTTGAATTAATTTTTATAAAGGAAAATTTATTTATAAATAATTAGGAGTCACTAATTTGATAATTTTTTCGGTTAATGAGAATAATCTTTTTATTAAATATTTTAACATTTCTTACAAGAAATTAAAAAATTTAAAATTTAACAATCTTTATAAATTCTATTGTTAATAACTGATAACCTTGATGACTTTATTACCTTAAATTAAAGATTTATTTATTAATACAATATAAATTCGAAATTTCAATCAGTTACTTAAAAAGTCATTTGAAATTTTTTATCTTTAGAATAAAATGAAAGATATTTGTAAAGAGTTCCGTATTAAAATTAAGTTATTATTGGAAAAATATGAGCAAAAAGAAAAGTGTGGCATTTTCTTTAATTTAAATGAATCTAAAAATCCACTTGATATAATTGGTGTATTAGATTTTCTCAAATTTAAAATTCAGAAGTGGGGGAATACAAATATCTTTAGTTATGAAGGAATATTATTTAATCAAAATAAAATTATAGTCTTAGGTTCAAGGAATGTTAATGAGGCTATAATTATCATTATTTTTGTGTTTTTAACTAAAATTATTGAAAATGAAAAACTTGTATTACAAGTAGCTGCACACCTCAACAATCAGAGTTCACTGGAGAGTCTTCTTAAAAAAGAACTTGAAACTAATATAAAAAGGGGATGTCTCAATGAACCTCAATTAGAAAAAGATTTACAGTCCTTATATTAAGAACCTATTGAATAACTAGAAAAGATATTAAGAATTGTTTAAAGATTGGGCAGGAGATTTCGTTCTAATTGTCCAAAAACTATTTCGTTAATAGTTTTCTTAATATAGGTTTCAAATGATTTATATTTCCGTACATCCGTTCCATTGCATTTTACCATAATATCATGATACTTCGATAGAAACATATCCGTGAAAAATTCCAATTCTTTATGAGCACGACTTTCATTAATAAATGATCGAGAGATGCCAATAAATTCAAGACCTTCTTTTAGAATAAAAGTAATACGATATTTTCTTCCTTCAATTGAAAGTAACTCATCTTCTAATGAGAGATTGTAGAATCCTTTTATTGCCTCTAAAAAGCCACCAAAGAGAACTTCATCTGTTATAATATCAGAGGAAGTACTAAAGATCACTTTCCCTCCATCTTTGATAATTAAAAAATCCTGCAGATATTCTACCAACTAACTATGCCTTATCTAAAGTAATTCAATGAAATTGATATTAAGAATTTAATAAGTTCATATTTAAATATAAGTAATATCTAAGCGGTTATCAAACTCATTCTTAAATACTAGTTCAACTCTATTAAATTAATATGAATAAATGTCAATATTGCCATAAACCTGTCACAGAGAATCAAGTAATTTGTATGAACTGTGGATCTCAGATTAAACCTCTCGAAATAAAGCGTCGGTTCTTTGGAAATAAGCGTAATACTTTCCTGTTTATTCATCATACCGCAATACCCGAAAAAATTTTATTAAATGGAAAGGCTACTTTGCAAAAGCAAGGATATGTTATACCAAATGGTAATATGACATTAGATCACTGGTTATAGTGCAACATTTTTCAAATTTCTTAATATTTAATTATAAAAATTAAAAATAAGGATAATATTGATTCTATAATAAAAGAATTGAAAGATCTGTTACTAGAAAACCAATCACTGATCTCCATTACCAAAATATAACCTAATACCTTTTAAATATTCAAGAGTTTTAAA
>CAYUTF010000069.1:0-17880 GCA_964447495.1 uncultured archaeon | reverse complement strand
ATAGAATCCAATTCTTATAGATTTTTCTAATTTACTGTTAATTCGAGTAAATTATTATTTATAACAGAAATACATTTATTTTTCGAATATATTACTAAAATATTGAAATAAATAAAACGATATAAAAAAATGTCTGAATGGAAAAGGAGATTTGCAACCACTAACTCAGATGATAATCTCTCCTGTACGGGATGAGCTATGGTTGATGGACTGATAAAGTGCTTAAGAGATTTAAAAATTAAACGTCAAGAAAAGAAAAATAAATAGAATATAGTAAAATTCTCAAGAATTAAATCGAAAAATCTTAGGATTTAATTTTAATGTTCTGCTCGAACAAGAGAAGAGAAACATAATTCTTCTTTTTATTTTATATTTATAACAAAAACCAACACATTTAAATTACACTATATTTAAATATGGTGAAGAATAATAACTATGGTTTATTGGAACCCTCCCCTATCTTTCTATAAATAAAACCGTTGCTTTCTACAACTTTCTTGTCAAAAATATTTCTACCGTCTATAATTATTGGAGTTTTCACCTTTTCTTTAACCATTTTTAAATCAATATCATAATATTCTTTATGATTGGTAACAAAAATAAGTACATCAGAATTGATAATAGCTTCGCTAAAATTGTTAGTCAGTTCGGTCATTTGGTAATCCTTTTCCTTCACATAGGGGTCATGAGCAATATAATTAATATTATGACTATGATATCGTTTCATTAAAATCCTTAAGATGTGTTCTGTGGGAGTATTTCTTGTATCATCTGTATTTGCTTTATATGATACTCCAAAAATAGTAATTTTGAGATTATCAACTATTTTTCCCGCTTCTTTTAAAGCATCCTCCATAAGTTCTACCATATGGATAGGCATAAAATCGTTTAAACTCCTCGATTCCGGAATTAACTTAATGTGATCTCTATTTCTTGTGTTTGTATATTTCTCGAAACCATAAATGAGAAGCCATGGGTCCTTCGTTAAACAGTGTCCTCCTACTCCACTACCTGGAGAATGCATCATTCTGTCATGCCTATAATTTATGAGGGTGATAATTTCAAATATGTCTCGATTGAAATCTTCGCATAGGAGCGCCATCTCATTTGCAAAAGCAATATTTACATCTCTATAAGCATTTTCTATACATTTTGTTAGTTCTGCTGTTAAAGTATCTGTTATCTGGAGTTCTTTTTTTACAACTTTTCCATAGAGAAACATTGCTTTTACATTTGCTTCTTTACATCCACCTCCAATTACTCGAGGAAAATTAATTATATACTCCAATAGCTTACCTGGCATAACACGTTCAAATGAGAATACCAAATAAAAATCCTTACCTCTTACTAAACCGCTTCCTTCTTCTATTATGGGCTGAACTATATTTTCTGTAGTTCCTGGGGCAACTGTTGATTCTAAAATGATTGTTACACCTTTTTTCATATGCTTAGAAATTTTTTCGGATACTTCAATAAGGGATTCATATCGAGGATTCTTTTCATCATCTACGGGGGTTTGGACGTCAATTAATATATAGTCTGCATTTTCACAAGACTTAAAATCATCAGTTACGTGAAATTTCTTATTTTCTACCACCCTTTTGATAATCTCATTTAACCCGGGTTCAACACCTTCAAAAGGATTTTTCCCATTGTTGAGCCAATCAATTTTCCATCCAGATCTTTGAGATTTTCGTTGGATTCCAGTAACATAGAAATTTTCTACGTCAGCAAGTAAAACTGCCATAGGTATGCCTACATAACCCATTCCTATGACACAAATATGAACGGTTTCACTCATAATAACCTTTCTCATATATAAGATCTATCAGTGATTAGAAAAAATCCCACATGATTGAAAAAAGTTTAGAATGATAATAAATAAAGAAAAAAAAAAAAACCTGTCTATGGCTTCTTCTTCTTATAATTCGTTCCTTTAACAGCTTTAAAAATTCCCGCAATAATCGCTCCTGATATAAAACCCCCAACATGAGCGAAGTGTGCCGTAGACCCCATTCCGAAAGGATCATAAAGCGAATAAATCGCATAAGTTAGTTCAGCTACAAAATATGTCACAATGAAATAACCAGCACTCACCTTGCGCATTGACATACCCGTTGAAGAAGGAAGATAAAATTTATTTCCGGAATAAAGAATGACATAAACAGCCATAAGCCCAAAAATTGCTCCCGAAGCCCCAAGTGAGGGTATATCTGCTAAAATAGGGCCCCACACTGGAATAATTATAGTACTTAAAGCATGAAGTAAACTGCCCGATAATCCACATATAAAGTATGTAAAGAGGTATAGACCATGACCAAAAGCGTGTTCACAGTTATCTGTAACAACTATGAAAAACCACATATTCATAACGATATGGACTATGTCTCCGTGCATAAACATGGATGTTATTAACGTCCATAGTTTTTCCCCTTTGAAAAATTCGTTTGGAACAAACGCCGCTTCGATATGCATTTGTCCTGCTGGATCTAACAACTGCCAAATAAACACAATTATATTTGCCGCAAGGATAATAACCGAAAAGTATTGTTTCATAAAAGGAATTTTATCACTTTCTGCTTCCAATACCATTTCATAACACTTTTTTTATTTTTATGAGTTTTTAATAAAATAAATTGATTTTTTATATTATTTAAGAGTTTTCATAATAAATCAATGTTAGCTAAATATTCTTTGGAATCGACTTATAATTGCAGACAAGGAACCAATAATTAAATTAACTATGAAGAGTCCATGATCCATACTCTACCCGAAGAATTTTGAATTCAAGCCCCTTTAAGATACTTAGTTAATGTAATAAAAATAAATGTGATAAAAAATACCCAATTAAGAGATTGAACATGAAAAATAATACTAAATATTCAATTGATCTTGAGGTAAAGTATAAGCCTTTGGAAATTATTGACGTTCCAAGATTAATAGATCAAAGTACTAAGAAATGGCAGAATATGTCTCTTTGCACCGTGAATAATTCTGTAATTAGATTAGCGGTAATTGAAGGGGAATTTCATTGGCATAAGCACAATAAAGAAGATGAATTCTTTTTTGTACTTGATGGGCTACTTTTAATTGATTTGGAGAATAAAACAATTGAATTAAAGCCAAAACAAGGTTTTACGGTTCCAAAAGGAACATTGCATAGAACCAGAGCTCCTACTCGGACATCGGTTTTGGTTATAGAAGACTTTACTGTAAAACCAACGGGAGATTGAATTAAGTAAGGTATGGTTATGAGATAACACGAAATAAATGATTTTTTTAAAGATTGATTTTTTTAGATAGTAACATGAAAAGTGGCAATTCTAGTTTGAATAATATAGGTAAAATACGTCCCGACTCGATAAAAAGAAAGAGAATATCAAGTTATGATAAAACAGGGGGAAATCATGATTGGATAGATATACAATCTGGAGAATCGATCACATTAGCAGAAGTAGAGGGTATTGCTGGATGTATAACCCATATATGGTGTACCATGAGATGTAAATCGAAATACTATTTACGAAATATTATTTTACGGATGTATTGGGATGGCGAGGAACTTAATAAACCTAGCATCGAAGTCCCTATTGGCGATTTCTTTGGGTTAGGTCATGCCAAAAAGAAAAGTTTTGTCTCACTTCCTTTTCAAATGTCTCCTCGAGGAGGAAGAGGCTTTAATTGTTGGTGGCCAATGCCATTCTCAACTAAATTCAAAATTACTTTAGAAAATGATAATCCAAAACCTTTACAATTCTATTATTATATAGATTATGAATCTTATGAAGAAAAATTCGAATTAAAGAATAGATATGGAAGATTTCATGCGCAATGGAGAAGAGAAAATCCGCCAAAAATCAAGAAAAAAGATTTGGAAACAGGAAAAAATTTTAAAACACGAAATCCAATTGAATTTAACTATAGAGGTGGCAAAAATACAGAACCTATGAGCTATAACTATAAAATCTTAGAAGCAAAAGGTAAGGGTCATTATGTCGGATGTCATTTAGATATCGACAATATAACGTTCATGCCATGGAGTATCAATTGGCCCGGTGAAGGTGATGACATGATCTTTATCGATGAAGATGTTGACAAAGGGATCCCTACGTTATACGGTACCGGAACAGAGGATTATGTAAATCAAGCATATGGACCGAGTAAAGAACATTCTTCACCATACCATGGGACAATATTGCCGGGTGGCTTTAACTTTTGGGGAAAGATCACCTATTATCGGTATCATATTGAGGATCCAATATATTTCAATAAGAAAATAACGGTTTCCATTGAACATGGTCACGATAATCATCGTGGTGATGACTGGTCATCAACAGCATATTGGTATCAAATTGAACCCCATGATCATAATCTGTATCCCGTCCTATTAGATCGGATTGGCAGAAAACCAAGAATTCATATCGCACATAAAATAAGGAAATTTTTATGCATTTTTACCCTTTTGATTCCAATATTTACAATTGTAATAATGTCAATAACTAATTTAATTCCATAAAAAAAATTAGATATAAGTAGAGATCATCAATGTTATAGTCGGAATAGTATTAGAAAAAATGGAAGAAAAAGTGCAAATAAAAAATTCTGAATTAAAGTAAATTTCTAAAATATTACAATACTTTCTTTTCGAGAATTTTTTTAACATAATCAAGCAATGCTTTTCCAGATATCGCCTTTAAGAGATATCCGTCTGCACCTAGTTCTTTTCCCTTAATTATGTCAAATTTAAAATTTTTTACAGTAAATAAGATTACAAGTATTTTTTTATATTTTTCATTCGTTTTTATTTTTTCTAACACCTTATAGCCATCCACTTTTGGCATCATGATGTCTAATAACACGAGCATTATTTCATCATGGTGTTTTTCTATAATCTTAAGAGCTTCTTCCCCATCACCGCAAGTAAGTGTGTTATAATTTTCGAGTTGTAGAAAACTTTGAGTTAAGTTGACGATATCGGGTTCATCATCAACAATTAATATTTTACCCGCCACTTTGCTCATAATTTATTCATCTACTTAATAAAATATAGTAATATTAGCATATATCGAATTCTATGAATAGTATCTTTTATCTACTTTTTAAATATTTATGAATTTTAAATATTTGATCGATAATGTCATGAAAAAAACAAATGATCCTGTTATTAAAAATGATATACTGCAAAGATTAAATATAACGATGTGAGAAAATTAATTAGAAATTAGATTCTTTTTATGGAAAAATTGATTACTTCACGGGATTAGGAAGGTAATTCAGCTTTTTTCAAACACTTTATTTATATATTCTAAGAGCTGTTTACCGGAAAATGGTTTTGTTATGTAACCATCAGCCCCCATCTCCTTTCCTTTTTGGATATCCTCTTTAAAACTTTTTACAGTAAATAGAATCACTTGTATATGTTTAAATATATCATTGGACTTGATAGTTCTCAATACTTCCATTCCACTCACTCCTGGCATCATTAGATCTAATAAAACAAGCGAGATTTCGGAATATTTATCCTCAATAATCTTTAATGCTTCTTTCCCGTTATTGCATGTAAGAGTTTTAAATTTTCCTAACTTTAATATCTTTTCTGTTAAATTAACAATATCTGGTTCATCATCAACGACTAATATTGTCTTATTTTCTGGCATAATCAACCCCGACTGATTCTTTTTTATGTTCGTTTGTTTTAAAATAAATAAATCATTTGAATTTATTTTAACTATAATATATTTATTTACGTATTTAATAGTTTATTTGAACCACAAATAATTTCTCATCAATGTCACGAAAAACGAAGAAACCAAAATTTCCCAATTCATACATTGGCGAAAAAGCAGAAGAATATGATGAATCAATTTGGATGCAGAGAAATCAAAAAAAAACCACATTGCTCTGCATTCAATATTTGTTTGATGATCAATTGGATAGGTTAAATATCATCAACTCTCTTCAAGATATACCCTATTTAGTTTTGGATTTAGGATGTGGAACGGGATTTTCTTCTGAAACATTGTTAGAAAATGGATTTAAAGTAATTGGAATCGATATTTTGAAGGACATGATTTTTAAAGCGAGAGATAGAATGAAAAGATATGATAAGAAATCATTTCTTGAATATATTTTGGCAGACATTAATCAGTTACCTTTTAGAGGTAATTCAATTGACCACATCATTTCAATCTCAGCATATAATTTTATTATAAATACGCTTCAAACATCTAAAGAAAAAAATATTTTATTAACAAAAACAGCTCAATACTTAAATACAATTTTAAAACCTAATAGCAGGATGGTACTGGAATTTTATCCAAATGATGAAGAAGAATTAAATCAGTTTAAATCTTCTTTTATTAACAATGGATTTAATGGATTTATGATAAAACAAAACCCGAACCAGAAATCGGGTCAAACTTTTCTATTATTAAAAAAAGCATGAGAGATACTATGGGTATGTGTAAATTTTGTGGAACAACCTCTAGAAATATCTCGGAAATTCTTCAAATATGCCGTAATTGCATCCTTGATCAAAACTGGGCTGTCGTGAAACCATATTTATTAAATATACATAAACAAGTAAGAAAAACCGCAGATTTACCGGGGTTGCCTCCTAAATCATCAAAAGATAAGATAGAATTACAATGTAATCTATGTATGAATGAATGTAGTCTTAATGCCTCTGATATTAGCTATTGCGGATTGAGAAATATTAAAAAAAATCAAACGGGAGAATTACCGTTTCCAACAAAATCAAAAGGATACATTCATGGGTATATTGATGCAAATCCTACAAACTGTTGCAATGCATGGTTTTGTCCGGCTGGAACGTCTAATGGGTATCCAGAGTATTCAAATCATAACGGTCCTGAATTAGGAACGTATTCCTATGCGGCATTCCTATATGGGTGCTCATTCAATTGTCTTTTTTGCCAAAATTCTTCTCATAAATATATTTCAACTAGAACTTTGTATGATGTTGAAGTACTGGCAAATGAGATATATAATAATAAAAAGATAACCTGTATTTGTTATTTTGGAGGTACACCCGAACCCCAATTACCTTTTTCTATTAATCTAGCAGAATTGATATTAAATAAAATTAGCGATAATAAACAGGATCGAAAGTTTCGAGTATGCTGGGAATGGAATGGCAGTGGAAATAGAAAATTAGTAGAGAATTGTATGAAAATTGCTCTGAAAACGGGAGGAAACATTAAATTTGATCTAAAATCATATCATGAACGATTAAATTACGCTTTATGTGGTGTGAGTAATAAGAGAACCTTGGAAAATTTTAAGTTCTTGGCTGAAGCATATTTTGGAAAGCGTAAAAATTTACCTGAAATGAGTGCGTGTACTTTATTAGTTCCAGGATATATTAATAAAGATGAAGTGGAATTAATTGCTCATTTTATAAGTGAAATTGATAATAAGATTCCTTATAGTTTATTAATTTTCCATCCAGATTATCAGATGCGTGATTTACCTATTACTTCTAAAGATCAGGCATTAGCTTGTTTTAAAATTGCAAAAAAATATTTAGTCAATGTACATTTAGGGAATCAATTTCTTTTAAGGTTTTGATCCTCCATTATTTATTAGATTTTTGCGATTTGATAATAAAATATTTATTTTAATAATAATTATCCATCCTACGATTAATGATTATTAATAAATGAGAATCATAAAAAGGAGAAATATATAGTTTGCAAGCCGCTCGTATTCGTCTTTCAAGTGTTCAGCTTGATTCACTTCAAAATGTATGCGACCAAATCGAAAGTGTCTGTAAGAATCAAGGAATAAAAAAATATGGACCAATCCCTCTCCCTACTAAACGATTAAGCGTTCCTACCCTAAAAGCACCATCAGGTCAAGGGACAAATACATGGGCAAAATTTGAGATGAGAATCCATAAAAGACTTTTTGAGATTATCGCAAATGAACGAAGTATGCATCTTATAATGAAAATTCAAATCCCTGAATCTGTTCTTGTTGAAATTGAATTAATGTGACGTGAACCAATTCCATTTTAACTCAAATTTTCAAAACTCTTTTACATAACAAAACAGCAATAGTAGTTAATTATTAATCAGATTTAAATCATAGAAAATGCAATTATCATTTAAGGAATTAGATTCTCTCTGAATAATTTAATAAAATTGTGAAATCATGGCAGATTTTCATACTAAAACTTTTTTTGGGCAGAAAAAGGGGCTCATTCTGACGAGTCCTGCACAAAAAGTACCCTATATCTTCTTGAGTTGCATTAATAGAAAAGAAGATGGGAGTTGGGAAAAACCTTCAAAAAAAGAAGGTAAGACAGTGAGATTGTCAATCGAAGAAATAATTTGCATTTTAGAAGTCCTTAAAAAGAAAAGTGCAAATTGGAGAGGGTCTCATGTATTTAAAGAAAGAAAAACCGAAATTTATGTTGGATGGGAATCTGAAGCGAGGGAAGCAATAAGAATTAAAATTGGCGATTATGTGAAAAAATTACGGTTTCCAAATTTAACTCTCTTTATATTAATGCTTGAGCATATTTTAAGCGAAAAAATTGAATTTGCAACTTCAGGTACATTTGATGCAAAAGAAGAGGAAAAATCCGATGATGAAAGTCAGTATGGAGTATTTTCAGAACATATAACAACTAGAGATGGATTGCAAATAATTGAAACTACAGAATATGGAGTATCTGTTGATACTTTGGAGATATCGGCAAAAATAAAAGTTGAAAGTCCAAAAGCACTTTTAATAACCTTTGAATCAGGAGCGGAATTCTGGATCCCAAAAAGTACAATCCATAATACTTATGATGTAAGTCAGAAGAAGAAATTACAGAAATTATTAGTAGATAAATGGATCATTGAAAAAAATAAGATTAATAATGACTATATCCAAGAATGAAAGACTGTTTAAAAATCCGGTCTTTTTAAACCTAATCCTCTTAATTATTACTTTAGGATTATTCATCTTCAAAATAATCTTTTCTATCATAACTAACAGTTTAGCTCTTCAAGCTGATGCTTTTGATTCCTTAACAGACATAATTATGGCTCTCGTAGCTTTAATAGGGTTAATATACGTAAATAAAAAACCGAACGAAAAATTTCCTTATGGCTATTATAAAATTGAAAACATTATAAGTCTAGTTATTTCATTACTCATATTTTATACTGCCTATAATATTATTCTACAAGCAATATCGGATATTTCATTATTCATTAATGGTACAATGAAGTCGTTGAACATAACACTTGAAGTGTTCATTTTTTTGCTCGTATCTCTATTCATCACGATTCTATTAACTTTATATTTAAGATATATTGGGATAAATACCAAATCACCAATAATTCAATCTCAAGCAAGTGAAAAATTATATGACAACTTTATCTCTATTTCAGTTATTATTAGTTTTATTTCAGCTTTGTTTGGACTCTTTCTCATTGATACTATAATAGGTTTAATCATTGCGATATTTATCATTAAAGGGGGATACGATATATTAGTCGAATCTGTAAAAACTTTACTTGATGCTGTAATTGATTTTGAAAATAGAAAGGAACTATACGATTTAATTACTAAGTTTTCAACAGTTAAAGAAATTAAAAAACTAGAAGTACGCTCTTACGGCAGATATATCTTTTTAGAAGTCAATATTACCTTAAATAAAGAACTCCACCTGGAAGTTATAGAAGATTTAAAAGCGGCTATATCAAGTAAAATTACATCAAGATTTCCCCAAATTTTTAAAATAATTATAATTACTGAAGCAACAACAAAACAATCTATTAAAATAGCAATTCCGATAGCTGAAAATAGTGATTTGGATTCTCAAATCTCAGATCATTTTGGTGAAGCTCCATTTTTTGCCCTATTAGATTTTATTAATGAGGGAAAAGAGATTCTCTCAAATTATACAATTATATCAAATAAATTTAGAAACCTTGAGAAGAGAAAAGGCATTTTAATTGCTGATTGGTTAACTTCTGAGAAAATAGATAAGCTTTATTTAAGAAAAGAACTAAATATGGGTCCAAACTTAATTTTTGAAAACAGTTTTATCCAAATTATAATCACCAAGGCAATTAAATTAAGGGATATTATAAAAAAAGAGATAGAAAATCCTTAGTATAATAAAAATTATTTAACATTCTAATTTTTTTATTATAAAGACTTCTTTTGTGATAAATATGGATCTCGAAATAGATACATTAAAACAGATTGGTTTAAATGTATATGAAAATGTCCATCCACTATTAGGAAAAAAGGTTGCAGCACAAATATCGAATAGAGGTGCAGGCGGTGATATGACCATGTATATAGATACTTTAGCAGAAAATACAATAATAGAGAACTTAGAAAATCTTGGTCTTGATCTCCTATTAATTAGTGAAGAAGTAGGAGAAAAATATATAGGTAATCAAAATGACGCTATTAAAAATAAACATGTGCTTATTGTTGATCCTATTGATGGTTCAAATAATTCAGTAAGAGGGATTCCGTACTGTTCAGTATCTATCGCGTATGCTGAAGGTTCCCATATGAGAGATATAATTAAATCTGTTGTCATTAATTTAAATACAAAGGATGTATATTGGGCAGAAAAAGGAAAGGGGGCATTTCTGAATGACCAGCGAATTCACGTTTCGGATTTAGGGATCTCAGATAAACCATTTTTTGAGATTAATATCTCACCAAAAAATATCAATAAGAATCTACAAGTATTAAGCCCAATCATTTCAAAATTTTACAGAATTAGGATATTAGGTAGTACTGCTTTGACATTATGCCAAGTTGCTGGCGGTAGTATGGAAGCATTTATTAATATGAGAAAAAGCAATCGATTGGTGGATACTGCGGGCGGATATTTAATATTAAAAGAAGCGGGTGGAAATATATTCTCTTTTGACGGAAATGAAATCGATTTAGAATTATCAATAAATCAGCGATTTCCATTTATTGCGTGTAATACACAAATGGAATCTTTTCTTAAGGAACAATTAATTCATAAAGAAATGGTATAAAACTAACCTTATACTCTCATAGAGCGATGACAGAGTTCACAAGGCTTCAGAGAGATTTCTTTTCTCGTGACACAATAATAGTCGCAAAAGATTTGATCGGCAAGTTTCTCATTAGAGCTGAAAGTGATTATAGAATGATTGGTAAAATCACTGAAGTTGAAGCTTATCTTGGACCAAATGATAAAGCATCGCATAGTTATAATTTTCATAAATCTAAGAGAACCAAGGTTATGTATGAGAAACCCGGTACTCTTTATGTATATTTAGTATATGGAATGTATTATTGTTTAAATGTGATTACTGAACAAGAAGGAATCCCTTGTGCGGTATTGATTCGAAAATTATATCCTATTGACGGAATAGAAATAATGAAAGAAAGAAGGAAGGTAAAAATCGGAAAAAATTTTAAAAATCTTATGGATGGGCCGGGTAAGTTGTGTATGGCCATGGATATCACCAAAGAACTGTTTAATGGGGTCGATTCATGCTCTAATAAAGCAAAGCTCTTCTTTAGTATTGGAGAGAAAGTGAATAAACAAGATATTTTCACAGGCAAAAGAATTGGAATTGAATATGCTGAAGAAGATCGAGAAAAATTGTTGCGATTTTGGATTGAAACCTAAGTACTTATTTCATGGTTTTATTGAATAACAAATTCTCTTGTTATTGTGTAGATCATACTTTTCTTTTTAACATAAATGACTATATTTATATACAATTTATATTAATTGTCATTTGTATTTTAAGCGGATAAATTAATTAAACAAATTTAGTAATTGGAATTTTTATAATCTATAAGCTGGTTAATATGGATAAAGACGCATTAAAATTTTTTCATGCTTATATCAATGAAATGATTGAAGTTGGGGGTGAAAATCTCCCAAGAGCAGTATCAACCAAATTAGGCGCTAAATTAGGGGAATTATACAAAATTCGTGGTTTTAATACCGATATTGAGAATGCATTAAAGAGAAGCTATAAAGTATTAGGAGCTACTCCCACGGTTAAAAAGATAGATGAATCTACATATGAGGTTTCTATAAAGCATTCAAAAAAATTCTGCCCTATTGGAGGAAAAACTAATCCTTCCCAAGCAACAATAATTCAAGATAATATATGCTATCCTTATACTAAAAGTTTTTTAATGAAAATGTTCCCCCAATATGAATTTAACGCGAATATTAATAAATGTATTTTAGCAGATAATGGCAGAATTTGTAATTATACCCTAAAGATTTCAAATAAAAATAATTCTCATTAAAAAAAATAGACTTCTTTTTCTTATCTATTTCATAATTAATTTTAAATTACATGCGTAATTATTCAATCTCGGACAAGTTGGGCAATGTCTCAAGTCCCATGCTGGATGGACCGTAAAATGCTCATAGCGGAAATTGCCTGGTTTAAGGTTTCATGAGTTATTATTATCCATTATTATATCCTGTCGAAGCGTCGGCTACATAGGCGGGTCGCAGAGTAGTACCTTTTGTAGGAAAGGTATAAGCTCATAATGTCAAACCCGGTCAGGCCAGGGATGGAGCACCCGTAAGGCTAGTGGTTCGCGCTTTGTGGTGTCAGGCGTGGAGGGGTATGATATCAATGAGTATAATAATAGGATTGAATACGAGAATCAGGTTTTTTTCTTATTCTCTTCCTAATATTAAACAATCTATTCTCTTAATATTAATTAACTCAACATTTACATTCCTAATAGCTTCTAAAAAGAAATCCGATTTGGGCTCTATTTTGTTTATTTTTTTAAACTATTTACTAACTTCTTATTGAGATCCCTTTTAAGAATTGAAATGAACTCTTTAGTATCTGGGAAAATGTAAGTCACATTGCCGTCATCATTATCTATGGTAATCTCCTTATAAAATCTTCCTTCTACCTTTGTGTTTAAATCATTATATTTCATATTTCATTAAATCGAAATTTGGTCTCAAAAAATCTCATGTTATGGAAATATTATCTTCTCCCTTTAAAATTAAAAATTCACTCTTTTTCTATATTTTATTAAGGTTAAAGTAAAATCTGAATTTATCCTAATTTAGATATATAAGAATTCATTTATTATTAAAAAAAAGAAGTTACTAAAATGAAAGACGAAATAGTATATCTGGATGCCAAGATACTTGAGAATTTTATGAAAGACGTTTTTATCGGACTTGGGGTTCCAGAAGAGGATGCAAAAATTATAGCAGAGGTCCTAATAACTTCAGACTTGAGAGGAATTGATACTCACGGAATTCAACGTTGCAAGATGTATTATGACAGGATAAAACAAGGAATTTATGAAGTTAAAACAAAAATTGATATAATAAAAGATAATCATGCAACTGCGCTATGGGATGGAAATAGTGGTATGGGGCACGTGATTGCCTACAAAGCAATGAAAACAGCAATCGAGAAAGCGAAGAAGTACGGACTCGGAGCTGTAGCAGTTCGCAACTCAACACATTTCGGTATCGCAGGATTCTATTCCCTTATGGCAATTAAAGAAGGCATGATTGGTTTAGCAGTCACGAACGCTCGACCCTCAATACCGCCTACCTTCGGAGTTGAACCTATGCTTGGTACTAATCCATTAACCGTCGGTGCACCTACGGATGAAGCTTTTCCCTTCTTGATAGATGCAGCTACTTCGATTATCCAGAGGGGAAAGGTTGAATTGAATAGTCGAATTAACAAACCTCTGCCTGAAAATACAGTAATAGATGATCAAGGAAATATTATACGAGACCCAAATAAAATTTTGGATTTAATGCTTCAGAGAAAAGCGGCTTTACTACCACTTGGGGGTAAAGGGGAAGATACTGCTGGTTATAAAGGATATGGATACGCAACTGTGGTTGAATTGTTATCCGCTGCTTTACAAGAAGGAATATTTTTAAGAGACACATTAGGAATTACAGAAGATGGTCAAAAAAGATTAAAAGTTGGTCATTTTTTCTTAGCAATAAATACTGATAATTTTGCTGGATTGGACTCATTTAAAAAGACTGCGGGGGATATCATGAGAGGCCTTAGAAGTGCAAAGAAAGATCCAGAAGCAAAAAGAATTTATACTGCTGGTGAAAAAGAATATATTGTTGAATTAGAACGAAAAGAAAAAGGCATTCCTCTAAATGAAAGCCTTCAAAATGATATTAAAGTAATGCAACAAGAACTTGGTTTAAATAAGTATGAATTTTCTTTTTAAAATTTTCTTACATATCAATTAATTGTATTATTTAATGGTTCAGAATGAATGATAATTTCTTTTAGGTTATCTATTTCTAGGTTATTTCTCAACTTTTGTTCGATCTTAGTTATCAGATCATGAACCGTGCTTATGTTAAGATGACCATCAAACAAGATGTGTAATTCCAAAATACAAGAGCTTAATGCATTCCACACCTCTAATTTATGATATTCTTTTACTTCCGGAATAGTTTGTAGTATTTCCCCAATTTTTTCTTGAATTTTATTCAATTCTTCGGGTTCGATGCTGGTACAAATTACCTGATCTTCCAGAATTTTCTTTGGAACTGGTTTTGCTTCTATATGTGTTATAATTCTTGAAATTAGTGGCACTTGTTCTTTTAGTTGGGACTCAAAATCATGGCATACTTTATGTGCTTCTGCTAAGCTTAATTTATCATCTACAACAATAGAAAGTGAAATAAAGTAATTATCTTCAATTCTAAAGATATTTAAATCTTTGACTTCACTAATTACTGGAAATTCACTCTTCATGGAATATAGCAAATTAATTATTCTATCACTTAAGGAGGGTTCACTGGATAGGGGATTCATTTCAATAATAATTTCTGCTTTATATAATGGAAAGTAATTCTTACCCATTTCTCTAACAAGTTTACTAATTTCATTTGCATGTACAACGGAAATATGATCTTCAACTGATAGATTTAGCTCTAAAAAGAGATTTTTACCACTTGCCCTAATTTTCAGATCTTCAACAGATATAACATGGTCTAATGTCATTATCTCCCGTTTCATGTTCTCTATGAGTTGAACATCTATTGGATTTTCATCGATTACATTTTTAATACCTTCTTTTGCTAATTGTAAAGCACTTATGATTATCCAAATCGATAATGCTATACTGAAATATGGATCTAATATCTTAAAATTAAAAAATAAGACTAATAAAAAATTTATGATAACGATAACTGCTCTTATAGCATCTTGAAAAAGATTTAAACCTTGAATTTTTAGTATTAAACTTTCTCTTTTCTTACCTTGGAGTATTAAATATCTTGAAAATAAAATATTAATAAAGAAAGATATGATTATTAGAAGAAATCCAATATCGGCATTAGCTACATAATAAGATTGCGATAAAATTGAGTTTATTGCGTTTACGATCAAGAGAATGTAAATATTAATTAGTACAATCCCTTGAATCATAGCCCCAATTGAATCAATTTTAGCATGACCATACATATGGTGATAATCAGGGGGTTTCTGACTTTGGAATAGGGCATATATTGTTAAAGACACAAAAAAGATGTCTGTGAACGTGTCAATAGTCTCAGATAAGAAGCTAAGACTACCAGTTAACAGTACTCCTATAAACTTTATGCATGATTGAATGAGAATTATTATTAATGCGAGAAATCCAAATTTTACTTTGATATTCATATCATTTGAAACTAACAAGCTAGAATTAGTTAAAGAATCTAAAGATATAAGAAAAAATAAATATTTGGTTTAAAATTATCTTCTAACTTGAAAAAGCATAAGTTCTCTGTAAATGAAGAAAAAAATTAATTTATTACATCTTGCGGGATTTTAATCTCAAGATCGGAAAGTGGATATGAATTGCAAGGATGGAAATATCCGAATTTTTTATCAGCTGCCCTTCTCCAATCAGAAATCGGATTTATGAATATATCACCAGAAATTAATAAAGACCGGCAAAATCCGCATTCCCCTGAACGACATTTCGAAGGGGGTGCTAAATTTGCTCTCTCCATAGCCACAATTAAGGATTCCTTGGCTAAAGCAGGGATTTCCTTTCTCAACCCTCCAATACTAACGGTAAGTTTAAAAATTTTCTCCGCGAGTTCTTGTGGAAACCCAGGAAAGGAAATAACATCCTTTATTTCCCCAAAAGCTTCTCTCCTCACACGCTTCGGGGGCAGATTATACTTTTTCATTTCATTCTCAACAAAATTATACATAATTTGGGGACCGCACAAGAAAAATGAGCTCTTCTTAACATCACAATATTTTTGGATAATTTCAGAGGTAATAAAACCTTGTTCACAACCTGCTAAGGATACTTCTTCACAACTAAGAATATATACAACCTTAAATTTTTCGGGAAATTTCTTTTCTAAATCCTTAAACTCATTATAGTATATTATATCATCTTCTTCGCTACTTCCATATAACAAGGTTAATTTTGCATCAATTGTGCTATCTACTATCGCTTTTGCGATTGAACGGAAAGGTGTAATGCCCGAACCACCTGCTATACCTACAAGCTGTTTTAAATCTCTTAATCGGTCAAAATAGAAAAAACCTTCTGGTCCAGAACTCTCAATCTTTGTACCAACTTTCCAATTCTCCCATATGAAAGATGTTAAAAATCCATTTTCTTCTTTTCTAATAGTAAGCTCATAAAAACCGTCTAAAGCATCCTTCGGAGAGGATGCAATTGAATAAGGTCTGGTAATAGCAACACCATTGACATTTACTTTAAGACTGAGATATTGACCCGGTCTGAAGTAAGCTAATTCCGTTATGCCTAAATCTTTATTTGGTACTAATTTAATAGTTTTAGATGTTTTAGTTTCATCTTTAATACTATCAATAATTAAGTACTGCCGTATCGGATGCAATTTAGAAGCTAGTTCATTCATAGCATCAGATTTAATTGGCTCATTAGAAGCTTTTGAAATCCTCTTTTTTCTATTTGCAGACAATTTCATAAAAGCGAGTAAATCTCGTGAATTGCTCTTAATGGTGATATCTAATTTCTTTTCGTTGTTTTGGTTCATTTTAAAACTCCTTCCTCCATCAGTGATTGTAATGTTAACAATGCTGCTGTTTCGCCATCTTTCAAAGAACTACTATATCCATGGCCTCGTTTTCCAAACCCCCCGCAGAATTCTAATCCTTTTATATGCTTCTCTTCATTCATTGCTTGAAGTCTTGGTATTACTGAATCCCAGGAGTCTAATTCATAGCCATAAATTACCCCATTATATGTCCCAGTGAATCTAGAAAATGTTTCTGGTGTGGCAATTTCGATTTCCTCAATATGCTCTCTTATTTTAGCACCTGTAGCTTTTTCAAAGTTTTCTATTAATCCATCAGCAATTTTTGTTTTAAGATCAAAATAATCCTCTGGTTTAACATTGTCCCAAGCACCTGGTCGAAACGCTGATGTAATCGATATAATACACGTTCCTGGAGGGGAGCATTCTGGAATCGCATTATTAAGACAAATAGTAGCTTGAACTTTAGGTACATCTAACTCAATTAGAGAATCATAAAGATAATCCGTATCCATGGTGTCACATATAAAATAGCTATAATCTTTAAGTCCTAATTTCTCTGCAGTTGTATCTAATCCCATATATACCACGATTGTTGTAACCCCATGAGTTCGCGCATTGATTTCTTTATATGCAATTTCAGGAACTTCTGCTTTTGGATGAATGAGCTTATTATAAGTTAAGGTTGGAGATGCATTACAAATGATATGATTAGTGTTGATGATTTCACCTTTATGTGTTTGAATCCCAATTATCTTCCCATTTTCGACAAGTATTTTTTCTACTTTTGTATTATATTCAACCTCTCCCTTAAATTCGCGAATCTTTGACTCGATTGC
>CAYUTF010000068.1:0-17899 GCA_964447495.1 uncultured archaeon | reverse complement strand
TTATTCAACTTCAAAAAGTCATCCAGCAAATTGTACCCGATTGTAATAATGTAAGTTTGCACAAAGAGGGCTTTATACCTCATTTAAGCCTTGGACAAAAAACTGGTAAAGATTTAATGTTAAAAACAATGCAAGAGCTTCAATCTCAATGGAAATCATTTAAATTCATTGTAGATAAAATCCATTTCATTTCTCGCGAGAATAACATAAATTCTAAATTTGTTGTGAAGAAAAGTATCCGATTGCCCAATAAATAGAATTGCGGTTAACCAGCAACATTCCAGGTTCAGAAGTAAAATAGGATTAGAACACTCCCTATTCAGATTCTATTAACTTTATATATAATTCAATAAAATGATACTATCATAGTTTGAACAAACGCTAAATTAATAAAATGACCTAAACAGATGTCCAATGAATTGAAATCAAAGTTTATAATTTGTTAAAAGAATGAGATTTAAACCGTATGAATCAGTTTAATCTAAAGATTGTTTAGCTTTATATACTAATTCTGCGATTTTTTGAAATATTAATTTCACATTTTCTCCCGTCAACGCAGAGGTTTCAAGATAAGGAGCATTTAATTTTTCGCTTAAATGTTCTGCCATAGGTAAAATAATCTTTCGTTCATCTTTTAGATCAATTTTATTGCCAATTAGAATGCGTGGAACACCACTTAAACCATACTTTACTGCAGAGTTCCACCAATTATTTACATTTGAAAATGTACTTGAACGTGTGACATCGAAAACTAAAATAACGCCATCCGCACCATTAAAATAAGGGCGGTGGAGCATATAGAATTGCGGCTGACCTGCCACATCCCAGAACATCAGATTAACAACAGTATCCTCACTTAAATTAATAGGCTCTTTTAATATATTAACGCCTACTGTTGGAAGGTATTTTTCCTCGAATTGATTTTTTGCGAACTTAGTAAGAAGGCTCGTTTTGCCAACTGCAGGGTCGCCGATCACAATAACTTTATATATCGCTTCTGTTCTTCCCCGAAACACAATATCATCTTTATCTTTACTCATGATGAATCTCTTTTCTACCAATAATTTGTAGTTCTTAATACGAATATAATATTATTAATATGGAGTATATATTTAAAATCTTTAGTGAATTTTTCCAAAAAAACCTCGCTAGTATTTCATAGTTTCCATAAATTTAAAAATAAAAGGAAAAAACCCTAAAGAAAAAACTTAAGATTTTCATTAGGAGTAATTAAGACAAAATAATTTTTTGGTTACTCTTCATAGAATATGCTCGTGATGAGTTGATTTTTCACAATAGTCTGAGTGCAATGTTTAATATTTACACTCGGATTATTTTTAAGCCACTCATTTATTTCATCTTCAATTTGTTTTAACTTCCAATGGATGATCACTTTGCAAATCATAATTTACCCTCTTAAAAGTTGATAAAATATTAAATGTGGGTAATTCTAGAGTATCATTCTTTTTTTTATAAGTATTTACATTTTTGGAAAAAAATATTTCTAGTAATATCCATCTTTTATTTAAAGCTTATTAATAAAGTTCTATCACATAACAATAATGTAGTGATTTGGAATCTGCTAAAATCAAGTTTTTTAGAAATAGTTAGTTCAATCTTTTACCATTAATTTGTTACTCCAAAAAGTAATCTTGTCTTTTAAAAAAGTGCTGATTGTAGGTGAATTTGGTTTTTCACTTTGGTATTCTTCTGTTAAGGAGTTAGCATTTTCAAGACGAGTGATAGATTGAGATATTTCATAAAGTATTCGGTGCCCTCCCGTAAATTCGAAAATATCTTCTTTAATTTTCTCTAAAAGCTCTTTAATCGCTATAGGATCATCTATCGTCTCTAAATCGTTTTTTAAATCGTTAAACCCTTTCATGATTATGTTTTTCTTATCTGTAGCAGTTTCATCCCTTTCAATCGCATGACCAATGGTTTCTTCCTTAAGGCTTATCGTTTTTAAATTAGATAGAAGTGATTTAATAAGATCTAATTCATCTTGTATTCCTTGTTGATTATCTATTACACTTTTTATTTGTGGATTCATACTTTTAATATCAATGGTAGCTTTATGAAGCTCGTTTATTTTATCAGTTAACATATTAATTTTCAAATTTGTTTGTCCCATTTTTGTAATGATATCTAAACCAAATTTTTCAAGAATAGAGGAAAATTGACCAAGTTTCTCATTAAGGTCATTTAATTTTGTTAAAAGCTCTTCTGTATCAATACTCGTTTTATTGCTCATCCTACCTATAATCACCAATCGATTTTTAATATCTAATTAAGGAAAAAATATACCAATCCTCTAAATAGAATTCTTTAAATGATCAATTTTTAATTGTTTTTAATTATTTAGTAATATATTAGTAAATTATATAAAATCAAGCTTTTCAAGTTATATGATATCAACCCTATTATTGCGTGATTAAAATAATCCAATATATCAATATCTTAACTAAAGATGGGAAATCATTACTTTTCAGAAACTATGGTAGTTCTGAAGTCGATAGAGATCTTTTAGCCGGTTTCCTAAGTGCATTTTCAGGGTTTATGAAAGAGATAAGCCAATCTGATATTAGAAATACAGCAACAGATGAGTTTAAATACTATTATACCATTATAGATGAGATAATAATTGTAGTCTGTACTGATTTAGAAGATGATGATGCAACAGTTAATTCAAAGATTTCAACTATTCGAGCAAAATTCATAAAGCGATATGGAGCGATCCTAAAAAGCGGAACTTGGTCAGGAAATAGGACAATCTTTAATGAATTTGAAAGAGAAATTGATGAGACAATCTTAGGTGCAATTAAAGTCTCTATTATCGGAACAGGAGGAGTGGGAAAAACCACACTTCTTCAATTAATTTGCGGAAAAGATATTGATTTAGAGTATGTTCCTACTATAAATGTGGATATTACTTCCTTTGATGGAGAAACGCTTGATATTCATCGCTCAATCGTTTTCTGGGATTTTGCGGGACAAGAAAATTTCAGATCTTTATGGAAAAGCTTGCTTGATAGTACAGATGTTGCCTTATTAGTATTAGATTCGAGTTTTGAAAATGTGAATCAATGTAAGGAGATAATCCGTGATGTATTGGATAAATATTACAAGGATACCCTTGTAATTGGAATAGCGAATAAGCAAGACCTCCCTCACAGATTAACACCGGAATTTTGTGAAAGAATATTATCTGAGGCAGATAGGCATCCAGAAATTAAAGTTCATGGAATGATTGCAATCAATCCTGTGTATAGAGAAAAAATTCATGCAATATTAAGAGATTCGATAAAACGAGTATATCCCGATAAGAAAATTAAATGAAATTCTGTTCTATTTTGACTCATTTCAGGCAATATAGTATATTTTAGTATCGTTTCATATCCAAGGATAAATAATTTATAAGTTTCAAAATTATAGCTTATTATCTCTCAAATTTATTAATTGATTGTATGATTGACTATAAATCAGAAGATGTTGCATTAGAAGAAGTTGGGGATCATAAAGTTCTGAAATTACCACCATTAAACAATGATGAGATTAACATTATAGATCCTATAATAGCACCAACATCAGGATTACGAATTCAGATTTTAGACGCTATTGAAAAGGAGGGATTAGTGACCTACATATTAACTAAAAGAAAACTCTATCTCTTCTTAAGAGTGTTTAAGGCTATTAGTCACAAATTTAAAGATTTGAAAGAAAATAAAAATTTAAAAGTACTAATTGTTACTGATGATAGGCCAACAAAAGATATACTCCTAAATTATTGTTCCCAAATTTTCTCATATGAAGGGTTTGAGATATTCTACCAAGTTGATGATAAAGCAAAATCGCGAATCTCATCACCGTATGGAGCTGCTTCGGTAATATTGTTAGAAAATATCGATTTAGTTATCGTGTTAACTGCTTCACATAATGATTTATCATGGAATGGGATAAAGTTTTATATTGATTATCCTATACCCATTTCGGGAGATCTATTTGAAGATATTTCCAAAAGAGCTCTTAAATTTAATGAAATTGAACTAAATCCTGATTTTAAGCCAATTCTGATCGATGCTGAACAAATAAATAATGATTATGTGATTAACCTTCTTTCTGATGTAATAGAAATTGAAAGCCTCATCAATAAGAACATAGTGATTTGGCCTTATTTGGGAAAAGCAAGAGGTATCGTAAATCTTTTTACGCAATTAGGAGCAAAAGTGCACTTAATAGAGGAAGAAATAAATCCTCCAAACCCAATCAAGGAAATTCGTGAAGAGAGGCTACAAGAAGTCATGAATAACACTAAATCTGATTTAGCTATATTACTTGACGCTGATAGAGATAGAATCGCACTTTTTGTGAAGCAAGATGGGCAATACTTCACATATATACCAAATGAAATTTATTCCGCTATGCACAATATTTTAGCAAAAGAATTTAACAAGAAAATTATAAATGTAAGAACGATTCCAAGTGATTTACGAGGAGATTTAAATAGTTTTCTAAATATCTTGACTGGTGTAGGATATAAGCACTTAGGAGTTATTCTCTATTTCCTCTTTGATATAGAAGTTGATCAATCAAAAATTGATACTGCGATTATGTATATAGAAGGAGAAAATAAAGAATTAATTAAAATCGATAACCCATTTCCTCTGAAACAGCGAATTATCAATTTAATGGAACAAAATCATTTAAAAGATCAACAATTTCTTATTGTTATGTGGGAAGAATCGGGAGGTCATACTTTAAACGTTTTAAATGTAACTAAAGAGAATAGAAAAGCAACATATCGTTTTGCAACCGATTATCCTCTAATTGCCGATAAATACCCTGTACCCGCTTTAGTAATAGCATCAGAATTAATTTCTAGAGGATACAACATCTCAGAAGCGATTGATTGGTCAATAGTCGGGATAAATCAGACAATTCATGCTGATGATGAGGAAAAAGTAAAAATCATGAAAAACTTTGAAAAAAATGACGGAAAACAAATTGCTATCAATAACGTGGAATATTTAATCAATGCTTTGTCCGATAATAACAATAAAATTGATATATATCGTTTAAAGAGTAAGGATTCAACCCTTTATTTTAGACCTTCAGGGACAGGACCTGACGTAAGATTTTATATTTTTACAAAACGAGAGAGATATCAGAAAGAAATTAATAATGTTATGGAATATGTAAAGAAAAATTATACATAGAACTCGTTTTATTGTTTATTAAATACAGATTTTATTTTTTTTGTAAAATCCCGGGTATGATTATAGCATTTTGTTCAATTCGAAGGATACCTTTGCTTTGAAGATTTTGCATCGTAGAAAGTACTTCTTCTTCATCCCATTGCAAACCCTCTATGAAATCTTCTTTTTTCATTGGCTCTTTTTCTAGTGCAAAACTGATAAATTCTTTATCCGATTGATTTAAATTGATCTCCTTAAATGCATAAAATTTCTGATCGTTCATTTCAAAGGATACGTGAATCATTTCCAACTTTATTAATTTTGTAATGGTCTCTTGTATCAACTCCTCTGTAGCATTTTTTATATGTTCGATAATAAAGGTTGAAAGTTTTTTGTATTGAACAAATCCACCATTTAATAATGAATATGTCTCGTGATAACTTAAAATTTTTTGAGAGATCAAGTTCTTTAAATCTTTATCCGAAAGTTCTTCAAAGGTTTTTCCTTTAAACTCGCTAATTTTTCCCAAATCTGCGATTTTTTTAACTTGAGGTTTACCTTTAAACTTAATAATGGGTATATCATTATCTATTTGCTCTAATTCCTCATTAGATTCTATAATATACTTATCATGTCTTTTTTTCGCAAGCCTATCTTCTTTAAGACGAATTTTCTCTGAATTAACTACGCTCTCTTGAATCCTCTCTGTTATTGCGATCTTATTTTTTTCCTTTTCTTCTACTTTTTCTTTTTCATGGTCAACATATTGTGAAATAATCTCATTCCACTTTTTTCGTTCTTCTTCAGAACCAAAACCTTCTATCGCAATCATATCATCCATAATTGTGGCGAGTTCTTTACTAAATAATTCATTTAAAACCTTGCTGGCATAGGTAAAATCCCATTCTGTTAATTCTAACAATTCTTCTATAGTAAGCTTTTTTTTCTCATATGCAAACGTAAGAATTACATTTTCGGGATTAGAAAAATCATATTCTTCATTACTAAATACAATGATATGAAATTTAGGATTAATTTCTACAAAATCACCAATAAGTTTAGTCTCTTTCATGAGATTCAGTATCGGTAAAAAATCGGTATCTTTAATATTTTTAACGTTTGAGAAAGCATAGTATTTTAGTCTTTGAATAGGGATGATCTTAAATTCAGATAAATTGTTTTCTTTAATAATTCGTTGTAATCTTCTTGTCATCTTATCATAAAACATTCCCGTACCTACATCTGCTTTTTTTGGTTCAGAAAGATAAAATTCCTCATCGAAAGACTCAAGGATACTTATTGATTCCTTCAAAATTTCCATATCAGAGAATAACTCTTCTTCTGTTCTTGGCAGGGCAGATCTTAATCCAGCAGATTGAATACGGTATTCTTTTTCTGCTTGCTCAATTATCTCTGATTCTTTATCTTTTAATTTCGCTTGAATTTCAGCTACTTTAACCTTTTTCTTAACATCATCCTCTACAGATTTTTCCGTTTCTTTAATTAAATTCGAAATTTTTTCTAGCTTCTCTTTCATTTCGTCTTTTTTTTCTTCAGGGATATACTTTTCGATTTGTTTCGCTAATAACTTCTGCTGGCGTTTATTTTCAATTTTATCAAGATAAGATTTATACCAATATGTTAAAAAAATGTAAAAAACCACTAATAAAATTGAAATGAGTAATGCTGGAATAATTGCTGACATAATGAATAGATTTTGATTAGCTCAAATGGTTACTGTTAAGTTAAGTATGAATAATTACATTAATATAATTTTATAATTTTTTCCGATATACTCGATATTAAAGATTTAATTACAATAAAAAATTTGACTAATTATAATAATTCTTTCAATGGAATTAATATTTAAACCAAGTTGGTCGAAAAGAAAATGCAAGAGAAAATAATTGATGATAAGATCCATGAGAAAATGTCGTTGGATAACGTCTTCAAAATTTTTAACGACAATGTTTTTCCAATGCTCAATGAAGAGGAAAAAGAATATTGCCGAGAATTGCAAAATTTTTGTTTAGAATTACATCCAAAGATAGATAAATCAAAAGATGTATATGTGTTATTTCCGGAATTAGGAAAATTTGGATACATGCAGCGGATAAATAAATGGAACGATTTCACGCCCTATGGAATGAAAAAAGAAATCCTCTTAGGAACTCACCTCTCTATGTTAGATCCACAGCTTGAGCTTGCTAGATTAGCAAGTGGGATATTATGCGGGAATCCCACGTTTCACTATTATCAACATGGAGGTAAAGGAGACACTATTCGAAAGGTGCAAGATGAATTAATTTCCGGACAAAAAATAGGATGTATTGGTATTACTGAACCTTCTAGGGGATCTGATGCTGTGAATTTAACTACAATCTGTACAAAAACAGAGGATGGAGTTATATATAATGGTGAAAAAGTTTATACAACAAATGGCCCAAAAGCAGATTACTTCTGTGCTTATGCTGTCCATGATGAGGCACATCCAAGAGATACAATGGTCCAAGCCATGATTAAACGCGAATTTGGTGTAAAGACAGATCGCTTAAAAATTAATTCCGTCCCACGTGTTCATATTGCCCATACAACCTTTGACAATGTCAAAATCCCAAAGGAATATATCTTAGCAGATGATGGTTTAGGTTATACAAGGTTATTTGAAGGGCTTGTTCCAGAAAGATTGGGTATTATGGGGTCAGGTATTGGTATATGTTGGGCGGGTCTAATATACGGTATAATCTATACTAATCTAAGAGAACAATTTGGCAAGCCTGTTATTAGATATCAAGGAGTTGGATACGGATTGGCCGATTTATTAACGAAATGTACTGCTGCCACATCGTTAGCATTGCAAGCTGCCACAATTTATGATGAAAAAATCCTTTTTGCCGAAAAATCTTCAAAAGAAGCAGAAAAATGGGTTGCAAGTATTTCATCTCAAGGGAAATATTATACTGCAAAATTGACTCATGAAATCTGTTATGAAGTTCAACAGCATATGGGAGGAATTAGTGTTACAGATAATACTAAATTAGATGAGCTCACAGATGTGAGTAAAATTGAAGAAGTTATTGGTGGAGCTCGAAATATACAACTACTTTTAATTAAATCTCAGATTCAAAGATTCATGAGATTATTTTAATTTCATTTAATAATTTTTTTTTTAATATTTATCAACCGTTTTACTTATGAACTATTTAAACAAGAGGATATTCAAAAATCATCTTAAACTGGGATAATATTAACTAAATCTTCTTCAGAAAAAGTTACAAAAGTAATTTAAGTGGACATTGATTAATTTTTATTTGGATACGTCAATTCGTTTAGATGATGTTTAGTATAATGGAGGATCCAATTTATCTTCTATTTATTCTCAATTGTTGGTTATTAATGGATTTCTTGGGAGTAATATCATTAAGTAAGCCTATGAATCAATCAAGACACTGGAAAATTAACATTAATTTTAAAGAGTTTATAAATAAAAAGCATAGATTTATTTCTTTTGTTATAGAATTAATTGGAATTATATTTTTAATCATTTTTTTTGGCTTTCCATGGTATTATCATCATTATTTTGGCTTTCCATGGTATTATCATCATTATTTTGGCTTTGGAGGTGATTTAATTCGGAATTTTTTTATTATTGAATCAAACTTAGGCGACATCCTCCTGTCTTTTATATATCATGCTTATTTAATCGGATTAATCATCCTCGTTATTAAGATATCTGCAAAAGAAAAAACAAATGTTGCTATTTCATTAGAATTAATTGAGTTAATATTGATAACTTTAAGCATAGAGTTCATTGCCAGTATACACTTTTATGGCTGTGATGATATATTTCTAATTCCAGAAACATATTGCATAGATTCTGGTTATTCTATTGGTTTTTTTCTTTTTGTAATTGGACTTATTACTTTATTTTTGAATGGTTTGCAAATGAGTATTTATTTAAGGTTGAAGCGTAGAAAAATCAATTTATTTACATCTAAACGATAATCATATCTTCAGAATTGAAAACAAATTTCTCTCTTTTAGAGTACGTAAACACATTTTTGAGATTTTTGTTATTTTTGTAATTTTTAACCATTATGTTTTCACTACTTAAAAATTAAGTCTTTTTCAAACAAGGAGGGGTAATTCTTTATAATTATGATTTTGTTTCATTTATGTTTAGCATTAAAAATTTGTATACTATAAATATTAGATGAAATCATTTTATATCAACCCAAGAATAGTATAATTATAACACATTTAATTTACATGAAATTTAATAAGTATGATAAAGAATGATAAAATTCTTTTAATAGCACATCGAGGTGCAAGTAATATTGCACCTGAAAATACTTTAAAAGCGTTTGAACTGGCTATTGAATTAGTTGCAGATTTTATTGAATTTGACGTAAGAAGTACTAAAGATGGAGAGATAGTAATAATACATGATCCGGGAGTATTTCGCACAACGCATAAATTTGGATCGATAAAACGATCTACTTTAGAGAAAATCAAACGATTAAATGCCGGAAGTGGCGAGAGAATTCCCACTTTAGAAGAACTGCTAGTCAATACTAAAGAAAAAATTAATTATATGTGTGAGATTAAAGTTAAAAATATTTCTGGAAAAGTAATCAACATTTTAAAAAATCATTCTGCCTTAAAATCCACCATTTTGGTATCATTTAAACATAATGAACTTCTTAAAAATCAAACTGAATATCCAAATCTAAAATTTGGAGCAATTATTCCTACAGGATTAGGATGGATCACACACTGGTTTATTAAAAAGAGACTCATATCATCCTTAAGCGAAAAAGGTTTTTTTTCTATTAATCCTTTTTTTATGATGGTAAATGAAAAATTTGTAAACCTTGCTCATGAAAAAGGGCTTAAAGTTTTTCCATGGACAGTTAATTCAAAGAGAAAAATAAAGAAATTAATTAAAATTGGTGTTGATGGAATTTTAACAAATAAAATACAAAAAATAAAGGAATTTGTCTAAAAAATAAACCATTATTTACACTTGTATATAAATTTACACATTTTATTTTTACCCTAATAATAAAAATTTATTGATCTTTACATGACTATTTTATTTACTTGTTTATTAGAATATTAAATCTTTCTAATTGAGTGAAAGATGGAAAAATATTCAGTAAGTTCGTTCTCTTTTTTTAAAATATAAAAATTGTAATTAAGTATAACTAAAAAATTTAAATATAACTCTTACAATTATTTATGTGGGGTAGCATATTTTAGAAAAATATAAGGATTATTTTAAATTAAAGTCATGAAAATTGCTGATAAGAGAAAAGAAAACGATCAAACTATTAATCTAATTAAATGTTTAACAGAATGTCAAAAGGGAGAAGAAGTTTCAGTTGTAAGCATAACTGCGGGGTTTAATGCTAGAAGAAGATTATATAATCTGGGAATATATCCGGGGTCGATAATCCGAAAAAAGAAAGATGCTCCTTTTCATGGTCCCTTAGAAATTATAGTGAAGGGGACTAATATAGTATTAGGACGAGGACTTGCATCTAAAATACTCGTGCGATGCAGTGAGTCTTGCATTTTTCGATAATTTTTCTAGCGTCAGTAATAATTTTAATACTATCCGAGATTTGAATTACTCTAAACTAGAGGTAAAATTTTGAGCTGTCACTTACCCAAAAACAAACTTAAAGACAGAAAACTTTCTGAAGCTACAATTAATATTGCTTTAGCTGGAAATCCAAATGTAGGTAAGTCTGTGATTTTTAATCAATTAACGGGACTTAGTCAGACAATAGGGAATTGGCCAGGGAAGACGGTTGAGAAATTAGAGGGGTATTTAGAATTTTTAGGGTATCATTTCAATATTGTCGATTTACCTGGTATATATTCACTATCAACTTATTCATTGGAAGAGATAGTAAGTCGTGAATATATTGTATCTGATAACGTAGATATCATTATTAATGTTATCGATGCAACTAATTTGGAACGAAATTTATTTTTCACATTTCAATTGTTAGAATTGAAGGTACCGATGATAATAGCCATCAATCAAATGGATATCCTGCGAAAAAGAAATATAGAACTTGATTTCAATCAACTTGAGGCAATTTTTAAAATTCCTGTATTACCTGTTGTTGCAGTACATGGTACTGGCGTTCACGAATTATTAGAAAAATGTATTGAATTAGTTAGAAATACTTCAAAAAACCCTTCAAGAATATGTAAATTTAATAAAACTGAATATATATTTCCAAACTTATCCGAGATTATGTCATTTGGAAAAGAAATCGAGCTTAAAATTAAGGATTTGATTTTAGAAATCGAACATATTCAAACAAACATTCAAGAGCATAAGTACCCCTTTCGATTCTTAGCTATCAAATTACTTGAAAGTGACGATGAAATTTTAAAATTTTTTAATTACACAGAAAAATCTAAACCGCTTCTTGATAAAACAACCGAATTTGTTAAAGAATTAGAAGAATATCATGGTGAAGATATTAATTCGATAATATCTTCCGAAATTTATAGCAATATTAACAGGATAGTAGAAAAAGTTGTGAAATTTAAGACTAAAAAAGAAATGAAGAAAATTTCTCTTGCAGATAAATTAGATCATCTCACAACTCATTCTTTTTGGGGATATGTTGTGTTGGTATTAGTTATCGCTGGAATCTATTCATTTACCTTCTTAATCGGTGGTTTTCTCGGCACAATTATTGATGATAGTTTTTCCCTATGGACAGAGAATATTTATCTCTTATTTGGAAAAGAAAATGTGCTTGTTAAAATATTATGGGATGGAGGATTGGGAGGACTTATGGGTGCTATAGGGGGAGTGTTAGTGTATGTAATTCCCTTCTTTTTTACAATTGAACTATTACAGGATTCGGGATATTTACCACGAGCAGCATTTTTGATGGATAGATTAATGCATATTTTAGGGGTTCATGGAAAAACAATAATTACTATGATACTTGGATTTGGATGTAACGTCCCAGCATGTGCAGGTTGCAGAATAATGGAAACTGAAAGAGAAAAAAAAATCTCAATCGCATTAACATCACTTGTTCCATGTGCTGCAGTTATGACAGTTGTCATGGGATTAGTGGGTAGATATTTAGGGCTAGAATGGGTGTTGATTTTATTTTTAATCAATTTTATAGTGATAATTATTGTGGGCAAAATTTTAAATAAAACCTTACCAGGCAGTTGTACTGAGTTAATTATGGAAATGCATGAATATCGAAAACCAAACTATAAAGTAATTGCTAAACAGACATGGGTGAGATCTAAGGAATTTATATTTAAAGCACTTCCAATTATCATTGTATTCGGGATCATATTAGAAATTTTATTTATTCTTAATATCTTAGAACCCATAAACGTAATCTTATCTCCCATAACTGTTTTCTGGTTAGGATTACCTGCACTAGCAGGCGTTTTCCTTATATATGGTATTCTAAGAAAGGAACTTACGCTGGTACTCTTAGCCCTTTTAAGTGAAAATGTAGGACTAACATTAACTGGGTTATTAACTCCAATTCAAATGGTGATTTTTAGTTTAGTAACTATGCTATACATCCCTTGTTTTGCCACGATTATCATCATTGCAAAACAAACAAATTGGAAATATGCTCTCCAGATTGCGTTCTTAGAAATTGGAATTGCATTAGTAATAGGGGGATTAATTCATTTTGGTTATATTTTATTTATCACTTTATAATTTTAAAACTAATCAAACATTATTAGTTAATAATGGTAAACCTAAAAAAATGGGAAGATAACGACCACTGGGTAGAAATTGATCTAGATAAATGTGTTGGAGCTGCAGATTGTATCGAAGCATGTCCCGTTAATGTATACGATTTAGTTGATGGAAAAGTTATCGCAGAAAATATTGGTGAGTGTACAGATTGTATGGCATGTCAGGATGTGTGTCCAACAAATGCTATCTTAAATCATTCTGCTTGGTAAAACCTAACAAATTTTACAAAATATACTGCTTTCTACCTGAAATTAGAACCACATTGTCGCATCTGCTTCTAAGGCAAGATCATTTAAGGTTGCTGCACCAACTATCTTCACACCAGGTATCAGTTCTACTTTTTCCAATCCTAACATTCGTTTTGACGCCTCACATACGAAAATTTTAACCCCAGCATTTAATGTTTTATTAATCATCTCGTTTAGTCCTGGAAAATCGCCTAATTTGATCTTCTCAGCTTCTCCTGGTTTTAAAATTTTTAACCCCATACCTAAATAATAAACAATAGCCTTCATATCCATTGCTTTAGCGGTTTGAGCTAACACTAATGGAGAATATTGACGTTCAGGTTTATCGGTTGTTTGAACATATAAAATAAATTTTTTTTCTTTCATTATTATTTTTTTCTTCCTTTTTTTAAGTGAATTAAGTGTTATTATGTAATTTTTAAATATAATTATACTCCTTATATTCCAATAGGTTGGAATTTAAAGATTTAATTTAACCTTTCGATAATTAAAAAATGAATACGATCTTTTTGTTTCAAATTGACTTATAAAAAAAAAAGAGTAATACTAAATCATTAGGCTCTTAACATTAAATTGGAACAAGCATTTCTCTATTAATTAATATTTGAAATTTATTTGTATGAATTCTAAAATCAAAAACTTCAAAATAATACAATTAAAATTGAATAATGCCCTCTATTGTAGAGAAAATCCGTATACTTGGTGCTGCGGGTAAATATGATATATGTGCCTCGAGTAGCTGTTACTCTAATACAAATAAAGGCTCCTTGAGTCTTCATTGTTATTCTAATAACCGTAATTCTAAATTATCTAAATTAAAAAATCAAGCAGAGGGTTTTGGTTCAATGCTATCAGGAGGTATATGTCATAGTTTTACACCAGATGGTCGTTGTGTTTCATTATTTAAGGTTTTATTTTCAAATGCATGTTGTTTCAACTGTAAATATTGTTTTAATAAAATTAGTAAAAAGAAAATGAGTCTTACTCCAGAAGAGTATGCGAAAGCTTTCTTGCATCTCTATCTTGGAAACTATGTGGAAGGTATGTTTCTCTCATCGGGAATTACTAAAAATTCAGACGAAACAATGGAGAAAATGCTTACAGCAGTTAAAATTTTACGGAACAAATATAATTTTCGGGGGTACATTCATTTCAAATGTTTGCCTGGAGTCTCAAAAGATATTATAAGAGAAGCTGCTCAATATGTAGATAGGATGAGTATTAATCTTGAATCTCCTACAGAAGGGCATCTATCTGAAATTGCTGATCAAAAGTCGTTCCGGACGGATATCATTCAAAGACAAGAATGGATACGCGATATCTCAGCAAAAAAATTTGTCGATTGGGAATATATTGATAAAATTAAGTCGTTTGATAATGATTTTAATTGTAATTCTAAACCAGAATGCAAAGAAAATAAATACAAGCAAGCGAAATATCTACCATCAGGCCAAACTACACAATTTGTAGTAGGTGCTGCCGATGAGACTGACTGGGATATCCTCAAAAGACTATATTGGGAATATAAAGCAATAAAGTTAAAGAGAGGATATTTCTCAGCTTTTTCTCCAATCCAAGGAACCGCATTGGAGAAAAAAGAAGCAACACCTCTATTAAGAGAACATAGATTATATCAAACTGATTGGTTAATACGGTTATATAAAATTCCGATAAATGATATTAAGACAATTTTAACAGATTCATTAAATCTACCCCGTGAAGATCCAAAAATTTTTCTTGCGCGAAATTATTTTGATGGAAAGATGCCTTTAGATATAAATTCACTTTCTTATAATGATATTCTTAAAATTCCGGGTATTGGACTCTTATCTGCAAGAAGAATCATAAAGTTACGGAAGCAAGGCATTAAAATCATTAACCGGGAGCAATTAAAAAATATAGGCATTGTATTAAAGAGAGCAGAGCCCTTTCTTAAAATTGGGAACAACTATCAATTAGATATGATGAATTTTATCAATTAAAACGTGAAATACATATAAAATAATGTGAGAATCACTTATGTTTAATATGAAAAAAAATAAAATTTGCTATTTTGTGCCCAGAAATCGAGAATTTATTAAAAAACCGATAAAAGAAAAAAAAGAGATGTTAAAGGAATTAGAAACACTACCTGATGCTGTTTTAGAAAGCAATTTAACATTTTCTGCTAAAATTTTTTATCAAATGGCTCGTTCAGTTTCAAGGGAAATTCATTACCATAAAATGTTTACACGTCTCAAAATAGAACGAGACTCGATTTTAACAGGAATTATTCAACCAGAACATTCAATAGAGGATTTAATTTTAAAGTTTTTTTACGAGAGATTCCCTAAATTTACAATCATTTTGTATTCAATGAAGAGAAATAAAACCTACTTTATAGCACCTATAGAAGTAATAAATGATTTGAAGAATGTCAATAATATCAAAATTAAAGTAGAATCAGATTTCATTCTTGGTAAAAGTCAATTAAAATCAAAAGATCTTATTTCATTGTTCTCACCTTTATTAAAGAAGCATGATCTATTCGATGAGTTATTAGATAGCGATGTAGATATAAAAAAATTATTTAAAACATTTTATGATTCACAATATATAGATTCAAGAGAAAATTATAGACTTTTCACCCAAAATCTGCCAAAAAAGTATCAGAAAAAAAAAGATATGGTTGTAGAGAAAACATTTCATACTAAAACTCTTGATAAATTCGTGAAAAATTAGTTTATTTCTTTTTTAAAATTTAGCCATCTTACCAGAAAATTAACTCAAAAGTCGCGGTTATTATAGATTTTATACTGATAATTATAAGAAAGCAAAAAATTAAAATTTGAAATGTTCTAACCGGTATTTTAGGAGTAAGTTTCTGTCCAAATTTAGTTCCAATAAATATAATTGGAAAAGCAAGGAAAAATACTAAAATCAGATCAAATGGAAAGATATTTCCAATGAAATAGAAAGGTATTCTTGAAGCGGAAAGGACAACGCCTATCGCAGCGAAATTTTCAATAAATATTTCTCGATAATGCCCTGTTTTTTCTAATAACGCAACATTGATAGGACCTGCTGCGCTAATTAACCCTGTTAATAACCCATATGAAAACCCTCCTATAAAAATTATGGGTGATTTCGTATCGATATGTTTCCTTAATTCAATAGCATCATTTTTTTTATAATATTGAAATAATCTCAAAGAGGAATAGCATAATATGAAAATTCCAAGGAGTAATTCAATCCATTCGAATTCAATAGTGATTATCATGTAGGTCCCTAGAATCGTAGCGGGTATCGCAAGTTGAATGAACCGAAAAAAATACCCCTTATCTATATACTCTCGATATTTTATGAAATTAAGTAAGGCAGGAAATGTACCCCAGATATTCACAAGTATAATCGCATTTTTTACTCCGATAATTGGAGTAATAATTGGTATTAGCACTAAAGCATCTCCAAATCCAATGATTCCATAAACCATACTAGAGAAAAAAACCGCAATTAGTGAGAGATAAACAATCATAATGTATCCTTTTGGATTGTGATTTCAACTTTATGATCATAATATGAAATAAAAGTCATTATTGTGTTAAAATAATAAAAAGTACAAAGAAAAGCACCAGAAATGCGAGAGGAAACACAAAAATTAAAATAAACATCTTATTATTATTGAAACCCCGTTCAGTCTCAAAATTACCACTATTACTTACAGTTTGTTCTAATTGAGTGATCTTTTCTTGTAAATCCTTAATTTTAAGATCTTTTTCATCAATCTCACTAGCATCTTCATTTGAATAACCACAAAAAGGACAATATTTCGTGTCGTTAGCCATTTTTGCACCACAATTTTGACAATACATATTTATCTCTCAAATTTACCTATACTTTTATATAAAATTAATATATGATATTGCTGACACAAATTCAACATTATAAATTAAAGAAAAAATATAAAGATATTTCCAATCTATATGAAAGTTAATAACTAAATCCTAAATGTTATAACTCATCAATTTTTTTTTGAGGGCTCTTAATATCACCAAATAAAATCTTTTGATTTTTCTCTACAAATTTCCAACCAAACCCTGTTAATTGTTCGAGGGGTCCTTTTATTCCTTTTGGCTTCCCTGTCTTAGTATATGTAATCTCTGTTTGTTTAATTGCCTGTAAAACCTTATAAGGTGTTTTAAATTTTTCGATTAGCATTTTAGCTTTCTTAGAACCAATATCAATCAAACCTTCAATTATATATACTCTTCTATCTTCTTCACTCATATTCTTGGGTGCTTTTCGAGAAAATACAGCCTCTCCATGCTTAATTTGTTCCCGATAGGCTAATCTTTCAATTGCCACAGCAGTATGTTCTAAATTTTGAGTTGGAATGACCGCAATGCCCATTTTATACGAAATCTTCGCGAGTGCACCATAAATAGAAGAAATTTTCATTCCAATATTTTCGAACACTTCATTATTTAAACCTTCAATAATAAGAATTGGATTTTCATAGGTATCTTTCAAACGAATAAGTTGTTCAAATAGACGATTATCAATTATAGAAGCCACTAAATCATATCCTTCTTTCCTCTCAACAGCAACATCTTTAGAAATTACCACATCTGCTATATCTAATTGCTTTGCTTCGTATTCAATATTAGGATACTGTTTATCTAAAATTGCCATTAATTTTCGTTCCC
>CAYUTF010000067.1:15115-17925 GCA_964447495.1 uncultured archaeon | reverse complement strand
ATATTGTTATACCCTAATTTAGACACTTGCGAATATAAAAGCTAAAAATTCTAAAAATATACCCGTCCTAAGTAAAAAGGGTATTGACTTTTTGTACGATTTTTCTAAATCTGCTTTTAATATTATAATACAAGCCATGGCAAGTAAAATTACATTAATAATCATTGGGAAAAAATAAAGGAAGCCGTTATATAACCCTGTTAGCATTGGAATAAGTAGGCAAATGATTACTATTAAATTTAAGCCAATTGCTATCTGCTTTGTCATGTGAGCCCCAACTGAAGCAGCAAATTCTTTATAATCTATTCTTTCCTCACCTTCTTTCTTTTTATAACTTTTGATTATGTCTTTAGAAAATTGGAGAGAAAATAGGGCTAAAAAGAAAAAGTAGAGAGAAACTGGAATATTAATATCATTAACTGCTGCTCCATATATCAATCCAAAAGATACCAGTAAACTAACAATTACAGTATTCAATATGCTTCTTTTTTCCCAATCTTTGCCATAATAAATAGAAATAAGCCAGATTACTCCTAATAAAGCTATAAGTATTGGAACCAGAATACTAAGATTATAAAGTATAGTATGGAATAAGCATACTATGTAAGCTGTAAAATAAAGGACAATAGTCATTATCTGAATTATCTTATTATTCTTTTTATCTCTTGGAGAATCTTTTTGGGATATTTTAATAAATAAAACTAATAAGAAGCCCGATACTATAATTAAGAAATATATAAGCGGACCAAATATTAAATTGGCTATAAATCTACCTATACCAATAACTAATCGACTATTCATGAGCCCAATTATCAACATCAACAATCCCTTAAGCCAATTTATAGGTTTAAGTGTTCTTATTATATATTTGACATCCATTTCAATTCACTCTCATTTATTTTTGTTTTATTAGTCCAAATATGTTCGATTAATCAAGTTAAAATCTAATTCCAATGATTCATCTCCAAATTCGATTAGTGTCAGGTTTGTACCAAATTCTTGATTACAGTAGGAATTATTAAATCGTGGATATGGACCTAAATCAACCATGTGATTCTGAACATACATCGGGGCATCCCATCCAACTTCAATTAAGCCTTGAGAGGGAGAATTATATCGTATATTGAATCCTAAAGGTAGATGGTGAATCTCTAGTTGGGCTGTTAATATCTTACTTATGAATGCATTAAATGAACCATCTTCAGTTTGACTCCCTAACTCTACTATCCATACATTTTTCTTTCCGTTCGCTCGTATCTCATAATCATTCTCCCACCATGTCGGTTCATATGAGTATAATGCTACATATGCATTATTTCGTAAACCAAATGTCCAATGATCGTTCCATCTTATCTCCTCAAAAGCCCATTTAGGAAAATACGCATGGGTATAAGGTTTATCTCCTAAATAAAGAAATACCAATTCAAGAATAAGCTGCTGCATCTTACGATCATATTGGATGATTCCTACGTCTTTATAAAATGTTGCTCTCGGTTTCCAACCACCAGTAAATTCCTGTGGACTTACACCTCCCGGGGAACTTGTATAAATGGTTGCGTTATCGTCCAAACTTGCTTGCCAAATATGTTCTTGTAATCCATTCATTCCTTTCTGATGGTCTTGAGCTCCAGATAATTGATAATAGGGTGTTCGATAAGTATAGGTATTTACGGCTTCAAGACACACTCCCTGAGTTACATCTTTCACCAATTCAGAGACTTCACTCAAACTAACACCTTGAATTAAAGCTGCAATTTCGAACAGATCATCGAAATCAGGGTCGTTAAAAACCAATTCATCTTGCAAATCATATTCATCGATGATGTCAAATGATTTTTCTATTATAGGAGCCGCCGCAGGTGCTGACGTTCCCCACCAAAACATAAGGTCCGATAGGCTAGTATAACTAATCCCATAATTGCTTCCATCATATAACCCAATATTATTTCTTGATTTGTGTTCAATTGCATTTTTTGACGCAGTAGCAATATGCTCCAAGATTGGAGGAGGAGTATACTTTTCACTCGTAGCTAAAAACACAGCAGCGCTATTATCTCCATCATTTTCTCTATGATACCCAATATTTAACATCAACCAAGCAGGTTCTGAGGTTGCTTCACGATTCGGGGGATCAAAAAGAGAAGTGCCTAATTGTCTATTATCTTCGGTTCGTCCATGAGCAGTTGCGTAGATTCCCTTATAATAATTACAAGCAAAATCAAAGGCAATAAGATCAACTAGCATAGCAGCTTTAGTAGAGATATCAATATCTTGTGCATAATCAACTAAGTTAAGCAATGCTGTTAATTCCAATCGATAATAAATATTTGAGTGCCATTCAGCAAATCCCAGTTGCCCTTTCCAATCTAACCATCGATTTATCAAGGGAAGTGCATGATTGACATGTTCAGTGCCATTCATATTCGAATTCACAAAATTTTCGCTTGGATAAAGTTGCCCCGCTAAAAGTTCTGCTGTATGGAAGAGAATCATGTGATTTTCAGTCCAAAATATCATATCATCATCATTAGGCTCTGTAAACCAATATTTGAAATTTAAAATTGCATTTTTAATTGTTTCTTTTAAAGGAGCGCTAATATTGTTTTTATCTTGATCTAAATACAGCAATCGAAGCAAACCATTCATATCAAAATCAGAGGTATCCTCTCGGCGATTAATTTTAGCGATTCTATTATTTACTGTATCATTATTGATAGATAAATTCAAATAAATTCGTGTAGATTGAGCATATAATCCATTGCTCACTTTTGAAGAATTTAGAAAGATATCAACTCTATCTTTATATTCTG
>CAYUTF010000067.1:0-15015 GCA_964447495.1 uncultured archaeon | reverse complement strand
TTTAGAATTCTTTAGTGGTTGGCACTGAAAGAATTTAAATTTGGATAAAATGATAGTATATATTATATTACAATAAAAAACCGGTATTTGATTTAAATGACTGAAAATAATGAGCACATCTTTAAAGCAAGAATGTTTGCCCGTCAACAATTGATTGATGGATGGGATCAAGAAATCATGGATAAGGGCTGCATCATGATAGTGGGTGTTGGAGCGCTTGGATGTGAAATAGCTAAAGATTTCGCCTTAATGGGAATTAAGAAACTGGTCTTAGTTGATTTAGATACGGTGGAAACCTCAAATCTATCTCGACAGATGCTTTTCAAACCTGGTGATGAGGGACGACCAAAAGCAGAGGTAGCCGCAGAACGATTAAAAGAGATGAATCCCTTTGTACAAATTGATTTCCATTTTGAAAAATTACAGAAATTACCTATGTCGGTATTTGAAGAGGCAGACGTGATAATTGCTGCTCTTGATAATTTTAATGCTCGCTTAGATCTAAACAAAATCTGTTTACGGTTAAAAAAGCCAATGGTGGAAGGAGATACCGTTGGTTTTGAAGGTCATGTTCAAATAATTATACCCGAGGGTTCGGGTTTAGCATATAAAAGTAAAGAAAATGAAATTGAAAATTTAGTGGAACAGAAACTTTGGAACATTACAGAAAATGATTATCCTACCTATTTTGAAGCGTTAAATGAAATTGATAGGTTAGAGGATCAGATTGAGAGAATAAAAATTAACCATATTGATCCTGTTAAAAACCAAATAAGAAAACAAATCGAAACTGAATTTGAAAATAAGTATGCTAAAAAAGTCTTAGATTTAACTCCCTGTTATCGATGTTTGGTACCAATTCCTCCTGCTGATGATAAATTGGTGGCAGCATGTACTCTAAAAGGTCTTCCACGGAATAGAAATCATTGCGTTATCAAAGCAGAAGTGACTTTTGAGAAAGAATATGGATTTAAGCCGGATATGAGTGTGGATGAAGATGTGTTCAAATTGAAGAATCTCGCACAGAAGGAACTCGAAGAATTACGAATAAGAGTGTTTAATGAAAATGTCCCTCCCGAGAAATTAGAGACGCTAACTCAAGATGAAATTTTAGAATGGAAAGATAATATCAAAGAAACATTCGGTGAGGATTTTAAATTTGAAGAAATGGAGAATATCTTGGGAAATAAGATTGCTGCCATTCAATCGGTAAGTTCTATTATTTCAAGCATTCAGTCTCAAGAAGCATTAAAATTATTATTTAGGTTACACGGAAGAAATATAGGTCCACCAATGGATCCTCCCTATGTAAATTATAATGGAGTCTATGGTCAATTTGATCATTTAGTTATTGTAAAAAGAGAAGATTGCTTAGCTTGTGGAAATATTGAAGGCGAGGAGAATATACAACTGGCTGTTCCGTTTGATGCAGATATTGGATATATCTTTAAAGCTATGCGAATTATTGGTCATGATATTGAACCAATACTATGGATGATCACTAATCCTGTTACAAAAGAATTGTATTGGAATCCATATATGCCTTCAATGAAAGATCCAAATGTCAAGTTAAATACTTTAAAGATAAAGAATAACGATATCATTATTCTTACACCTTTAGGTAAAGCAAAATTGGAGTCTGAAATAAAGAAATATAATGTTGTTATAACATATATGTAAGTCTATTTTCTCTTTATTCCATAAGGATGAGTCCAACTTACATCTTTATAATAGTTTGAAATCAGCTTTTTTACTTCAATTCTAACTTTGCTTGCTAATTCATACATTTCATTTTTAGAAACTTCCTTATCAAAATATTCCTCAAACATGAGAGGTTTTCCAAAATGAAAGATGAGTTTTTTCGGTAATATTAAGGGTACCATAAGTTCTTTATCCCATGGAGGCACTTTTTTAGGTTTGTAGCGATTGGTTATCATAGGAGATGTCGTGACAAAACCAATACTTGCAGTTGGAATAATTGGGATTTTATATCGCAAGTGGAGTTGAATTACACCCGGATAAAACTTCCAGAGCCGATATCCTTCATATATCGCTGCAGAATGGCCTTCTGGCATAATTGCTAATAGCTCTCCTTTCTCCACAAGTTTATCCACTAATTTATAAGGAATCCCCTTTCCTTCGAGACTAATTGGGATTGGTGAGAATTTTTGAACCCATTTAGACCATGGATTATCTCCAATGGACCAATAATCCCAATAACACAACCAGATTCTTTTTCGTTGTGGATTGGATGACTTGAATTGGTCTAAAGCGCTCATTAACGTGAAATTATCATAATCTAAACCTCCAGAGTGATTTGGGGCTATAATCGCACTTCCCTTCTTTGGCAAATTTTTTAAGCCCTGCAGTTCAAAACGATTATAATATCTAACAAACCACGGAAAAACTTTCCTTAACCATTCCCAAAAACGTATCATAGTAATATCAAAAGGAGTATATGACTATTTTATTTAGAATTAATATACTAATTTATATAGTTCTTTACAAGATTTATAAGCACATCAATGTAATATGCATCGATTCCAGCACTTCTCCCTGCTTTTATATCATTCTCTAAATCTCCAAAAAAAATCATATCCCGTTCTTTAACGCCGAAATATTCTTTAATTTTAATTAAGCCTTCAGGTTCCGGTTTCCATCGCCTTACATCTTCTCTCCCAATAATTAGATCAAATCGGTCCTCAAGTTCTGCTAATTTTAAGGACTTTTTTATAGTCACTCGGGTATTGAGGGATAAGATTGCAAGTTTAATCTCCCTCTTTATACCAAAATGCTCTTTATGTTTAATAAAGTAGACAATTTCGTCAATTGGAGTCGTTTCATGGATATTTTTCATCTCAAATGTCCGGATTATATCAAAAAAATTTTGGAGGACTTCTTCATCCTCTTTTTCTAAGATTTCACTCAAACATGCGGACATACTTCGAAACTCACAAGAATCATCATATAATTGATTATACCGTTCTCTTAATATATTCTTCAAGGTGGGCCAATCTGCAGTTAAATTCACAACAGTGCCATCTAAGTCAAAGATAATAACTTTTTTTTTTTTTAAGAACTTAAATTCTTTACTCATGTTATTTCAATTAGTTCTCAATTATGATCATATTTCATAATTTTAAATTAAAATTAAGTTTTAGTTATAATTCTTTTTGTGAAATTGGAATTTTTAACATTCCAGATCAAATTAATCAGTAACATCTATAGACTTTTTCAGCAAATAGAGTTAAAGATACCAATATATATTAATTATATTAAAATAAAAAGAAGTAAATAAAAAACTCTTTAATCTCCCTTAATCACAGGCATATTTCTTAGTCCAAGATTCTGCCTTGGCTTCAAACTTCTTTAGAGCTCTGAAATATTGTTCTCCCGCTTCGTGATTTAATGGATCTCCCGGATTAAAGAAGGGAGGCTCGACATGCATCATCCCTTTCAAGGCTTCAATAATATTTGTAAGTGTTTTTGATGGTGTCCAACCAGAAGCGCCAGTGGAGGCATCTACTTTACCGACTAAGTCAGGATTAATTAAATCAAGACAAATATTTAACTTGCCGGGTGGGATGGAAGAATCAATGTTTGGATGCCACATGAGGGTTACTGCGTAAGCATAGGGCGGTTGGAACGGATAGTTTTCTGGGAATTTGATTTCAAACACAAATCTTCCTTTTCCGTAAGGAGTACCCTCTTTTCCTATGATAGTAAGCCGTAAATGGTCAATACTTCTGCCCCACGGCTCGATAATTACGTATTCATCGTCCTTATACGCTTCAATTGCCTCAGTATAATCAGTTTCTTCTCTCATTACAAATTCTACTCCATTGTTTTGATATTGAGAATGTAATCTTAATAAAAATAATGTGTATTAAAATTTTTTATTACATAACTAGTTTGAGTTTTCTTTAAAAAATATTGTGATAATTTGAGTTTTTCACATATGTATTAGAACATATTAATAAAAGTGAGAAGATTGTATTATTGAAAAATGTGGGTTTTATAGGTTAAAATTCTATATAGAAAGGAAGAGAGGTCCAAAAATCGTAAAAATTATATTAATTCGTAAATTTAAAAATATAACAATAAAAGTTATCATCCCCTCCTAGCTCAGCCTGGAAGAGCACACTTTTAAAATTTGTTTTTAAATGACTCAATCGGCTGTAGAGTTTTTCGCGCATTGAGACACTCTGTCGATGACTTTGCGTCAGCCGAAACGCAGGTACCGAGATGTCGCTGGATCAAAGCCGGCGGAGGGGACCACTACCTTATTATACTATTCGATAATTGATAAATCTATTAACTTTTAGAGAGTATTAATTTTTAACTCGTTTGAAATTTCAATTATTATGGAAGTCAGAGAAGGTATCTACTTTGCTGAACTTATAGGAATTATTTTAGGTGATGGCAATATTTATGATTCTGGTAGGCATTATATATTAGATATTTCTATTAATAGAATAGACAGTCCCAGATATGTTGATTATGTTGAGAATCTTCTATTTAGAATTTTCAAAATAAAACCAAAGGTAAATATCAAAAATGATAGCAAAAACTTAGAATTGAGATACTTTAATAAGGAAATTGTAAAATTTTTGCAAACTAAAGGATTGCATGCGGGAAATAAAGTCAAAAATCAAGTTGGGATTCCTTTATGGATAAAAAATAATAAAGATTATTCAGTTTCCTGTTTAAGAGGATTAATTGATACTGATGGTTCGATTTTTGTTAATAAGTCAAATAAATCAATAAATATAAATTTTAAAAGTAGCTCAGTCCCATTAGTAATGAATTTCAAAGAAATTTGCGATGGATTAAAAATAAAAACTTCGAAATTAAGAATTAATGATAAGAGCAAACAAAGTTCATATAGATTATCTATTGGTTCTAGAGAGGAGGTTGCCAAATTTATTTATATAGTCAAACCAATGAAATGGATTTTTAATATGCAAAAAATTAGGAGAGACCTTAAGCAAATTAACCTAAGCCTGATAAATATCTTTACTGATAAAAGGAATAAAGGAATAGGTAAATATGGTAAATTGCTAATATTTATGAATTAAATTTGAGACCACTTGCAATATATATAATTCAACTGTAGATATAATCGCGTATTAAGGCATGATGCCGATGACAATACGTCAGCCGAAACCGAGATGTCTCTGGATCAAAAATCATAATGCTTGAGTTATGATGGACTAGCCGGCGGAGGGGACTATTTTCTTTTTATACTACCTTTTTGATCTTCAATTACTTAGAAACCTACAAACCTTATTCTTGAATGAGCTTAAGAATTTCATCATAAGAGCTTAATAGGGTTTTTACATTGGGATTATTTAAACCTTCATGAGGGTCTCCTTCGAAAATAGCCTTTCCATCATTAATAAATAGCATTTTTTTTGCCCAATGTTCGACAAAGAAAAGATTATGTGTTGTAAACATGATGGTGAGATCAATTTCTTTCCGTAAATTTTCCAGAATCTCTAAATGATTATAAATGGATTTAAAGTCAAGGTTAGCAAAAGGTTCATCTAAGATAAGCAGTTTTGGTTTTAGAACTAGTAAACCTGCCAAAGCAGCTCTTTTTCTCTGTCCCCAAGATAGGTTAAATGGTGAGAAATTTTCATATTCAGAGAGTTTAACAGCTTCTAATGCCCATTTAACTCTCTGATTCACTTCTTTTTCTTCCAATTTTAAGTTCCGTGCCCCAAAACTTATGTCCTCCCTAACGGTTGGAGCAAATAATTGATCATCTGGATTTTGGAATAAGAATCCGATTGATTGTCGCATTTCCCATAATTTTTTTTTGTTCAACTGTAGTTCTTCATTGAATAGTTTGATTGTTCCGACTTCTGCTTTTAAAAGACCAACTAACAACCTCAAAATAGTGGTTTTACCAGATCCATTATTACCAATTAGAGCATAGATTGAATTCTTTTCTACTTTAAAAGATAATTTATTGAGTTTAAATCCGGAATCATATGCGAATTCTAAATCTTCTACTTCTACGGCAAAAATAAGAAAATAACCTCTTGAAAAAGTAATTGTAGATTAATTACATAGGCGATAATTATCATAAATAATATTGTCCCGATTATGATTAAATAATCGATAATCCTGAATCTGGGAGGGATAAATGTAATTTTTCCAGTAAAACCGCGCATTTTTAGGCTTTCATATAACCTTTCACTTCGTTCCATATTATTTATGAGATTTTTCCCCATGATAAAGGCATGTGTTTTCAATTTTGTTGAATATTTCGACATATTTTTCCCTCTTAGTTCTTGAGCTTCAAGCACTTTCTTATTTGAAGAAGCTAAAATAGGAATATAGTGTAACATGATAATTATGCTACCAACTAATATTGAAGGAATAATTCGGATAGTGATAAGTGCTTCGATAAATTCAGAATACGTTAGGGACGTGAAAAAAACTACAAATGTTAGTGCTGCTGTGAACACTCGAAGAAAAATAAGAATCATCAATTCTATACCTTCTTGATAAATAATTATTTGTATACCAATGTTGACATTGAACACTATATTTTCTCCTACATAAAAAGGTATAAAGATTAATATCAAAAGTAAAAATCCAACAATGAATTTAATGCGTGAAAGGACTTCAATCAATTGTAGTCGTAAAACTAGACTTAGTATGAGTACAATAATTAATACTGTAAGAATTAAAAAAATATCATTTTGAAATAATGTAGGGATAATTAGTATGAATGGGAAAATAAAACGAGTTAGCGGATGAATTTTATTGAAAAAGTTTTTTTGATTTTCATGTTTGAAAGGCAAATCTGTTTTCATTAAATGTTTCTCCTGTAATAGTTATGATATTATATTTTGGGTTTCAATTATAAATTATATATAATAGAGAGTTCAGTGATTCTGACTTCATACTATCTTCCAGATTATTCATATTCTTTAAAAGTAATACTAAATTATAAAGAAATAATATTTGATTGTAATAAAATTAAACGATTATAAAATAGAGGAAAAAATATGCATTTACCAGATGGGTTACTTGATCCTATAACTACAATTTCCCTTTGGGTGATAATTGTTGCAGTATTAATTTTAGCATATTTTCGATTGAAAAAAGTATTTCAGAACGAAGAATCTGACAAGATTATCCCATATATTGGAGTTTTAGCTGCGGTGATATTTGCATTTCAATTTGTTAATTATCCCATACCCGGAGGTACTTCAGGTCATTTAGTCGGTGGGACATTAGTAGCAGTTATTCTTGGTCCATGGGCTTCAGTAATTGTTTTATTTCTCATATTAGTTGTTCAGAGCTTTTTTGGAGATGGCGGGATTACAGCTCTTGGAGCTAATGCATTTAATATGGGAATAATTGGAGGAATAATAGGATTCTACATAGTACTAGCTTTAATTAGAATTTTAAATAAAACTTCGATGAAAAAAGAATTAAAAGTGACGATTTCAACAGCAATAGGGTCTTATATTGCAATCTTATTCGCTGCTTTCGTTTGTGGAGTTGAAATTGGATTAGCTGGAGCTATCCCTATGGAAATTTCTATCTCTGCAATGGTATTTTGGCACATTTTCATTGGTATAGGAGAAGCGTTAATTTCTGGATTAATAATATTCTACATTTACAAAGTGAAACCAAATATGATATTGACTGAATCTTATTTAGGGGTGAGCTAATTGAAATTAAACTTTAGAAGTCATAGGAAAATATTTGCCTCTTTATTACTCGTTTTGGTTATCCTATTAGTAATGATTGCCATTGGTTATCCTTTGGGTATTCTTTCTGAGGATCCTGATGGATTAGAGAGGGTTATTATTGATAGTAACGGAGAATCATGGCTAGAAAATCTTGCCTCACCATGGATTCCATTCCTAAGTTGGATTGAAAATAATTATATAGCTGCTATTATAGGAATTAGTCTATCAGTTGTCATAATTTTCGCTGTATTCAAGTTAATCTCTTACCGTAAAAAGAATCAGGAGTAATTTGAATTTTCTAAAGTATTTATTCAGATTTTTTTTTTACTTTCTCTTTAATTTGTGAGTATTGAAAATCAGACAAAAGAAAAAAAAAGTGATAGTATTTTTTCTTTTTCCTTCTTAATAGTGCTATTTCGCTTATTGTAAAACAACCTATAAGAAAAAGTTATAGTAGAGATTAAAAAGAGAAACAAAAAAGTTAACATTTTCATAATAATTTTCATGATACATTTTATTTTTCATTTAGACAATGCTTACCAATAAAGTTTAACTCCTTATATGAAGTTAATAAAATTCTTATTGTAGGCTCTATTATTAATAAATATTATAGGTTAGAATGAGATTAATGAAAAAGAAGAAGACTGCTGTTATTGGAGCTGGCTGGTTTGGCAGAGCACACATAAGAAATTTTCATAATCTCTCTAAACTTATAGCAATCTGCGATACAAATGAAGAACGTGTAAATTTATCTGCTGAAGAATATGAAAATGTCAATACTTATACTAGTGTTGATGATTTAATTAAAAATGAGGATATTGAGGCTGTAAGTGTAGTAACTCCCCCAAAACAGATTCCTCTCATCGCAAAGAAGTGTGTTGAGGCGGGAATAGATACGTTAATGGAAAAGCCTATGGCCTTAAATATTGAGGAGTTAATTGAACTGAAAAAATATGAAAATGTTAGAATTATGCCCGGTTTTATCGAATTATTTAATCCAGCTTTTGAAAAATTATTAACTTATCTCCCCGAAATAGGAGAAATCATTTCAATTGCTTCTAAACGAATTGGCTTGTATCCAAAACGAAATTGGGACATGGGTGTTATCCTTGATTTATCAATTCATGATATTTATCTACAAGAGAGAGTTATGGGAAAAAATAAAATAGTGAATGCGTTTGGGGTTAAAAAGTGTTATAAAGATACGGCTCATGCTGACGCTGCCTTTATTATATTAGATTTTGGAACAGCAATTGGAGAAATCGAATCCAACTGGTTAACTCCTTCTAAATTTAGAGGAATGTATATTAATGGGGAAAATGGCGGGCTATCAATCGACTTTATCGGTCAGACCATTACTATCCGTAAGGGAATTGATCTACAAGGTGAGTGGCCGATAACAAAAGATATTATTTATACACCCCTTCGACAAGATGAGCCATTAAAAAGAGAAATATTACATTTTCTTTATGATAAGGAGCTTAATGTTAGTTTAGATGATGGAATAAGGGCATTAGGAATTGCTTTAAAAATTGTAAATTGTTAAATTGTTAAAAACCTGAATTAAGGGATAAAATATGAATGATAAAGAAGAGAAATATGATGAACATGAATTAGAGAAGATTAAATTACGAAAGATGAGAGCTATCATGGATGCTCAAAAACTTAAGGAAAATTCTCAACAAAAGCAAATAAGTATTGCAGAAAAAATCAATTATGTATTACAAATTGTATTATTCCCTGATGCCTATAATTATTTAAACAAATTGCGAACTGAAGAACCAGGTGTTTTTCAAGGAATTTATAATGAATTAATCAGTCCTGATGTAATCCAAAATATAGACCTGTTAATTTCTATAATTAGACGACAAGGAGGAATTCCTAGAAGAATTCCATTAGATGTTATCATCTATCTGGAACGTAAAATTAAAGGAGTTAAAGGAAAGATCCAGGTGAAGATTGGGGATGGTGAGATGATGGATTTAGGATCATATTTAACTAAATAACCCTATTTTCTCTAATTTTTATTGTTCACGCGCAGAGATTATCGCAATTACATCCCATTCTCCATTATCTAATCGATGGGCATCAATACTTGAAAATTGAAATGCAAATGGTCTTTTAAAAATCTCTTCTATCATGGGGCTAAATGAACTTACCGCAAATATCAATAATCTTTTTAAAATCGCTTCAATTTTTCCTTCAAGATTCATTTCTCCCATTAATTTCTGGATTGTTTGAATCTCGTATGAATTATATCTATAGCGATATTCCAGCTTAAAATCAACAGGAGTAGGTGCTTCTGGATTTAAAAAAGAGAGACCTCTTTTCCGAAAGGGGAAAATAGTATTAAGATAGAAATAAAAAATCTCTTCGTAATGATCTTTTAAAAGATATGATATCCGTGAACCCTCTTTATATTTTGGCCAATATTTCTTCATCAACTCTATGAGCCTTGGATAATTTTTATACTTGTTCTGACTTTCTTTTTTTAGATAATTTAACAGCTGGTTTTTAAGTGGCTTGAATTCGTTATCTTTCGCAACTCTTGCTGCAAAATTTTTAAATCGTTGACTCATTATCTCATTCCGAAAAGTAGTTTACGATAATCTATTAATGTATTTCTTTATTTTTTTATATGATATTGAAATAATATAATTGTTTGTATTTTAGCAATAGTCTAAACTCATGATAAAGAAATAAGAAAATATAGGTTTTTAGCTTAAATCACTTATTAGAACAACTTAAAAAAAATTAATAGGATTTAGTATTCTTAATATTATTATGGTGGACAAAGTTGGATTAATTTATACAGATAAATATCAAGATTATAATTTTGGTCAAGACCATCCACTTAGACCCCTAAGATTACAACTGACATATAGCTTAATGGAAAAATTAGGATTACTAAGAAATAAATCGCTTGAAATTAGAACGCCTAAACCAGCGTCCAAAGAAGAAATATTACGCGTTCATTCTCTCGAATATGTAAATGCCGTAGAAAAGCTAAGCATCAATCCAAGGGAACCAAATATTTCTCCATTTGTATACGGTTTAGGACCAGGAGATAATCCCATCTTTAAGGGTATGTATGAAGCATCAGCGTTAGTTTGTGGAGCAAGTATAATGGCAGCAGATATGGTCTGGAATGATAATAATATCGCAATAGCATTTAATCCTGCTGGAGGTCTTCACCATGCATTGAAAGATAGAGCATCTGGATTTTGTATTTTTAACGACATTGCTGTTGCAATAAAATATCTCAAGACGCTACAAAAAAATATCAGAATCGCTTATTTAGATATAGATTGTCATCATGGGGATGGTGTACAATGGATTTTTTATGATGATCCAAGGGTTCTGACCATATCTTTTCACCAAAGTGGAAAGTTTTTATTTCCAGGAAGTGGAAGCACAAATGAGACAGGAGAAGGCGCTGGAAAGGGTTCTTCTATTAATTTCCCATTACTTCCGGGTACAAGCAATAAAATGTTTTTAAAGTTATTTCGATATTGTGTTCCAAGAATTTTAGAAACCTTTTCTCCCGACGTCTTATTTACCCAATTAGGTGTGGACATGCACTATGATGACCCTTTAACCCAAATGGGGCTCTCTTTATCAGTATATAAAGACATCGCTCAAACAATTAGAACCAGTGTTCGTGATTATTGTCAGAACAAATGGATTGCAGTAGGAGGAGGTGGTTATTTAATGACGGTTGTTCCAAGAGCTTGGACAATATTTTTAGGAAAAATGCTTGATGTAAACCTAGAGAATGAATTACCTGAGAGTTGGATTAATGAAGTTAAAAAATTATTACCCTATGAGGATACTCCATATCTTTTATGGGATCGAAATGATAAAGCTGAACTGCAACTTCTTTCTCATCCAGAAATTGCTAAGAAAATGATTGATTACAATAAAGAACTTAAAATTCTTTGTGATGAAAAGTACATTCCCAGTATTAAAAATCTCGAATAGAATATTTAATTTAATTTACATAGTTTTAACAATAATATTATTCTTCTTTAAGATCCAGCTATCAATCTTAAAAGATTGATTTACTTCTTTCTCTGGTATATAGTTTGAATGGATAACCGATTTCGGAAACCACATTTCTTTTCCATTCGTAAGATTTAGGAGTAATGCTTTTTCTGACTCCCCCTTAATTGAGCCATTGACTTCTGTTATTTTTTCACCATCCATATTAATTTTCTCTTCAATAATTACGGGCAAATCATCATTTTCATTATCACTAAATTCTTTTAATTTACCCTGCGCACCTCTTTCTGATTTAAAACTCCTTTTCTTTGGAATTGTCGCGTGAATTATCTTTTCTTTAAGTAGGTGTTGTAAAAGCATTCGTAAGATCTCAATTTGAGAAAATGAAAGCATTTTAGAGTAATTGGCGATATTAATATAAAGCTTATCATTACTGTTCTCATCCCACTTGAACGAGATCGAAGTCTTATTCTCATTAAAGTTATGGTAACTACTCCATACTTTTCTTTTTCCTCTTAGGACCTCTAATATCATCACAATCTCATCTAAATTGCATTTAATTGTTTTTCCTTCTTTTAGCGATGGTTTTTCCCAAATACCATTCTCTTTTTTCTTTATACATTTAAAAAAGATATAGTCATTACTTTTTGAGGTACTAACGAGAGTAATCCCAGACGATTGCCCAAAAAAACTTTGACTATGTTTATCAACCATATGTCTCACCTTTAGTTATTTTTAATTATTTATAATTGCCTACAGATAAGTGAATTATTATAATTTTAGATCTATATAAAAGAAAAATCATACAAAAATTCATAAAATTCGAAAAGAGTCTTCTTTTTTTTATGAACATGTCATAAATTCATTTAAATATGAAAATCCTCGTTGAAGAATGAATATGAAAGACACTGCTTTAGTAAGTACCTCATCTGAATCATATTACCATAAAGCGATAAAACAATTAATTTATGATTATATCTATGAGAATACTAATACAATATCGATAAGAGCTATAGAGAAATATTTTGGGAATAGGTTTGCTGATGTCTATTTTAAACTAAAGTCTGGAGAGGAGATTGTCGTTGAAATTCAAAATTCAAAAATTTCTGTAAATGAAATTATTCAAAGAAGTAACGATTATAATCACTTGGGAATTTATGTATTATGGCTTATCCACGGAGAAGGAAATTGTGTTGCATCTAAAAAATATCCACGCCATTCTAAAGAACAGAAAATAAGCCCTTCAGAAAAATTCCTCCATAAAATGTATGGAGGGAGGGTTTATTATGTCAATTTGAATGTTCAGGAAAATAAGATAGGACTTAATAAACCGTTTGCTTTGCATTTTTCCAAAGTTATTAAAAAAAAGAAAAGAGGAATCTTTAAATCAGGTTATAATACATACTTTTATCGAGATATTAATTTTAGGCTGATTCCGAACTGGAATATGTTTTGTACAAAATTCTCTGGATTTAAAATTGCTCGATTTTATGATAAAAATATCAAATTAACGCTAAAGAAAAAAATGGAAGCATTTATAGTTACTCGTAGGAAAAATTCTATCACCAAAAAAAAACATCTGAAATCAATTATAAAACGTTTTAATGAAAAGTATGGAGAATTTATGATCTATAATATTCTAATTGATTTAGTTAATGAACAGAAAATAAATTTAGGTTATAATATTTTCAAAAAAATAAAGAAGAAAATAATTGATTAATATATATAAATGTAGATACAAATAATATCTCACTGTTATGCCAATATTTTCAGTATGATTTCTTTATAGGTTTAAGATTATTAGAATTTACATATAACCCTTATGAAAATAGAAAAATGTTGGTTTAATAATTATAGCTAATTGTTTGACTTTTAGAACCCTTTCGCTTATCAAAATCGATTTTCCCTTTTATCCTATGAAAAGATAGATATTTAAATAACTTCAATTAATATATACTTATAACAAAAAAATCGGAGCCATGATAGCAAAATATATTCTTATACCTAAAGCCGATGGAAGATCGGTTAAATACCTCAACCCTTAACCCTGTTATTAGATAAATACGTCTCCTCTTTTTAAAGTTTTGATCTACTCGTGGTTTCCGATTTTACTACTTCCTTTTAATCATTGAGTTTTAGAGAAAAAAGATTTTATTATTTGAGTAATTTCGGTGAAGAATAAAAAGTAATTATTGTACTCTGTCTATACCCATTCCATATTGGATTTCTATATTAGGATGTTATTCTTTCTCTTTTATTTCAATTTAAATTCTATTAGTCACCTAGTATATTTTGCTAATCTATAAATACTCAAAATCCAATTTTACTCCTTTATGCGGCTCAATAATTAAAAATCATAATATTTTAATATATATACATTAATGGGAAAAGGAAAACAATGATTAAACCGAATATCGATATTCCCGAAGCAATCATCATTCCTCGCTTAACATTATCTCCAAGGTTTGCATCGGATATTGCTCCTAAAAAAGAGGAAATTGAAAAAAGTACTAATCCGATTTCAATAAATAATTTTGCAATACCTGAACTAATTCGTGCAAAGTTCTGATAATCTTGGTAACCAGGGTTGCCAATGAAAACTCTAGGAACGAAAGATATTATTGACGTAATTATTAACCCACAAATTAACATAAAAAATGCTGATAAAAGGATCTTAATATAGCCCTTTTTTATAAGGGGTTGACGATATTGGTTATCTGAAACAGTTTTTGACATGATTCTCACTATTATTAAAAATAAATTATTAATTAGATATGGGTTTAAAATGGATGTTGTCACTATTATACATTTTGGAAGGATTGTTAATTTAATTTTATTTAATGATAACTTGAGAAAAAATTATTGTGAAACGATTCAGATTTTTTTTTTATTGAATGAATTGCTATAGAAGTGCAAAAAGTTAAAAAAAAATAGTCTATTATTTAATAAGAATATAATTTTATTTTATTTTTGAGTTGAGGTTTAAATTGGTTGAAACTATTAAATTAAGTACAAAATTTGAATTGGAGTTTGACGAAAAAGCACCAGAAACACTTTTTGAGGTAATAATCAGTGATATTCTTATTCCAAGATATAAAGAAAATAAGGATTGGAATTTAAGTTTAAATATTATCATAGAAGAGATGAATCGTTTAATTTCAAAATATGAATTAGATCCAAAGTTGAAATTAGGTTTATTAAATCAAGTAGAAAAGCATTTAGATAAAGATATAGAGGAACTAACAGGTACAGCAAAGATAGAAATTCTTTTTATGAATATGGATGATTATGTTGAAGA
>CAYUTF010000066.1:0-18249 GCA_964447495.1 uncultured archaeon | reverse complement strand
AATTTAATATTTTCATTCTCTAAATGCTCAAGAACATACGCATCTAAAAGTCTTAAAACTTGAGGTGGTAATTCTGACTTCTGTATCATCTTAATTTTATTCATTCCAATAAATAGCATTTGCAACTCTTTAAGATGGCGAATACCTTTCACCTCCGAGATCTTATTTTGATTTAAATCGAGCGACCTCAAGTTTTTCAGATTCTCTAATCCTTTAATTTCCCTTATTTCATTAAACATCAAATATAAACCAGTGAGTTCTTTCTGGTTTTCAAGTCCTTTAATCTCGGTGATATAATTGAAGGACAGATCAAGATATCGTAATTTTTCAAGGTTCTCTAAACCTTTGATCTCAGTTATCTCGTTAAACGATAGCGTGAGTCTTGTAAGATTTACAAGTTCATCTAGCCCGCCTATTTCCTTAATTTGATTTCCCGCACCAATGGTTCGCAAAGGAGGTCCATGATAGGGATGAAGGTTTAGAAGATTGTGTTCTCCTACATCCCAGAAAATTTCAGCTGATATGCCAAAATCTAAACTCTTTAGATTCGAAAAGTTATATAATCCTTCGACTTTGGTTATCATATTTCCTTCTAAGGTAAGGCCTTCAAGATATTCTAACTCCAAGTCAGCTAGCCCAGAAATATCTCTGAGGGCATTATAACTTAAATCAATATGTTTTACTTCCTTGTAATGTTTATATTCCGTAATTTGGTGTATATCCGATATTCCTTTTTCTCTTAAGTTCAAAAATCCGTCACGAAAATCCATTAAAATCCTCCCTCTTTTTTCTTTTCATTGGTTTACAATATAAAATGTTAATATTTCTTCTTTAAAGTTCTAATTCTGTTAAACTTAACATAATCTAAATTAATTTAATATTTTCATTCTCTAAATGCTCAGGAAAGTATTCGTCAAGAAGTCGAGATGGTAGCTCTGTTTTCTTTATTTCAGTTATTTTATTCATACTTATCAATAAAAATACTAAATTGTTTAGCTTTCGAATACCTTTTAGTTCTGATATTTGATTATGACCTAAATATAGGGCTTTTAAATTGCTTAATTTTTCTAATCCATTGATCTCGCTTATGTTATTAAACATTAAGTTTAACCAAGTTAGGTTCTTGAGCTTATCTAATCCTTCTATTTTCGTTATATAATTAAAAGATAAATCTAATTGAGTTAGATTTTTAAGGGTATCTAACCCTTTAATCTCGGTGATCTGATTAAAAGAAAGCGTGAGATGCTCAAGATTCACCAACTCTTCTAGCCCGCATATCTCTTTGATCTGATTTCCTGCTCCTAATTCTCGCAATGGGCGACCTTTATATGAGTGAAGATCAAAAAGATTTTTTTCCCCTGTATCCCAGAAGGCGTCAAAATCTTCACCAAAACCTAATGTCTTTAGATTTGAGCAATCTTGAAGGCCATTGATTTTAGTAATGTTATTCCCCTCTAAATTCAAATCTATTAGATTTTTTATTTCTAATTCTTTTAATCCAGATATCTCTTTAAGAGTGTTATTACTTAAGTCAATGAATTTTGCCTTTTTATACCCTTCATATTCCTTTATTTGATGAATATCAGATATGCTTTTATTATTTAATAATAAATCACCATCTCGAAAGTACACAGGCTTCCATTTATCAGAAAATTTCATTAGTTTACTCCCGATTTTTACCCTTCTTTGATACAAAATGAAATGTTAATATTTAAATTTTAACTCCCTCTTGGAGCTATTAATGGTCAAATAATCTAATAGTATCGGGTAGAATCTGGTCCGTCTCTATTCTCCTTCCAATCCATCCATTCTCTTTTTCAAGATCTTTTAAGTCCTCCTCAGAAATACTAAAGATACTTACTTCGACTTTACATAATCCTCTTAAGAATATTAAATTTAGCGTGTAATGAAACTTTGCTAGATTTCTCCCTATACAACATAATACCATTAAATATAAACCATTATTTGGTAGATAATAAATATAAATAGAAAATATAATAGAAAAAATAAATAATAAAATCTCACTCACTCTGTATCGTTAAAATATACAATTTTTAAGAATTTCACATCTTTTACATAATTCCTTCAGAAAATGAATAGTTATTCAAAATAATCTAATATTTTGTATAGTCATAGACAATAAATCTAAAGTTTGTTCATATTCTTATATATTGCCTATATTTTTGTCGAAATTATATAATATACTCTTGAAAAATTTTCAGAAAAATCACAACCTTTAAATATATTCTTCGTGTACTTTGAACATTATATTGATTTATGCAATACTTTATTAACTTTGTTCAGTATTATAAGAAAATCTGGAAAAATCGATGGAAAAATACAAAGTAACCTAAAAATTTTTAAATGACCAAAGGCTAAAATTATATAATTAAATAAAATATGGGAAATTAATCCCACAAAAATGTAAAAAGGTGATTTGATGTTGGTTTTTGAAAAATTAAAAAGTAGTATCGAAGCAATAGTTTCTCTCTCCGAGAAACCACCACGGTCGCCACGCACATTTGAGCAAATGTGCTTGGATAAATTGAAGGAGATTGGTTTATCGACAGCTGCGGAGTGGTCCGAAGCTATGGGATACATGCACCGCAGCTCACTTGCGAAAGTCATTAGAAGGATACTTGAAAAGACCCCGGAACAACTTAAGATATACTATAACAGGAAACCACGTCAATATTTAGCAGTATAAAAGGGTTAATATTGGTGAAAAAATCGTGATAAAATGTCCTGTATGTTCAGAAGTATATTCTTATGGAAGAACGATATGTCATACATGTGGTGATAAAACATTCTTCTTTGGAAACATATTCAATGAAAGAAAGCATAATTATCAATGGAATTGCCATACTCATTCAATGGCGAACCATTCTGGTAAAACTTATGCAAGTACTATTGAACTGAGAGAGCCGAAAAAATTTGAGACATTGAGACAAGAATTAACCCATAAGAATATTTATGATTGGAATTGTGCTACGAACCAAAGTATTCCCATTTTTTATTTTGATCTAAGTGAATCTAATAAGGAATTATTATATGAATAGAGCCTGATAAATATGACAAATAATACAACACTAACATATCAATCAAGTTTAATTGGATCGAAAACGCGAGCAAGGGATTCCTGTGAATCAGGATTATGTCCTATTTGCATTGCGGATTGTCCAGTTTTCTGTGAAGTATCGAAAGCCGCTCTTCGAGGTCGTGAGACATTATATCCTCAAAGAGAATATTATGGAAATTCTACCGCTGGATCACCGAAGGATTTTGGTGTTTCTTATGGTGATTTTCAAATCCAATTTGAGGTAAGAGGCGCTCAAGGGATAAAACCTGATGAGGATTTAGTTATTTTTCCAAATGTGGATTTAAACTGCTATTGGGGAAATATATTACAAAAGTATCCTTTCGTAATTGCGGGTTTAGGGAGCACCTATGTAGCAAAGCGAAATTGGGAAGGTTTAGCTAAAGGAGCAGCATTAGCGGGTATAAGTATCACCGTAGGTGAAAATGTTGTTGGCATGGACCCTAAAGCGCAATTTGCTAACCATTCAGTTTACCCCCAAGTTATTAGCACAGAAGACATGAAATCTCGAATTACCACATATCGAGAATATTGGGATGGGATTCATGGAGATATCATAGTCCAGAAAAATGTAGAAGATTCACGATTAGGCGTGTTTGATTATGTTTCGTCTACCCTTGAGGTCGATTCTTTGGAATTGAAGTTTGGTCAAGGCGCAAAGGCTATAGGTGGGGAAGTAAGATTAGAATCTTTGGAGAAGGCGCAACTATTACATAACAGAGGATATTTAGTTATTCCCGATCCTACAGATCCCCTTGTAATCGACCAATGGAAAACCGGATTAATTCCCGATTTTGAAAGGCATAGTAGAGTAGGATTATCTTCTACTGAGGAAATTTTAGAAGAAATTGATGATCTTAAAGCTACCGGAGCTAAGAATATCTTTATTAAGACAGGCGCATATAGACCCGCAGCAACAGCATGGATCTTAAGACTTGGTTTAGAAGCAAAGGTGGATGGGATGACCTTCGACGGTGCAGGAGGTGGCACAGGAATGAGCCCCGTTAGCATGATGAACGAAGGTTCCATCCCAACACCATATTTAGAAGCGCTTGTTGTTGGATGCTTAGATATGATTAAAAAAAGCCATCCAAGTATTAATATTCCGATAATAGCCATCGCAGGTGGTTTCGCAAACGAGACTCAAATGTTCAAAGCTCTTGCCATGGGTGCACCGTACGTCAAATGCATAGCTATGGCTAGAGCCCCCCTTACTGCGGCAATGAAAGCTAAATATGTAGGCAATGCTATAAAAAGTAATGATGTAACGCCCGGGATGTTAAAGAGCTTGGGATTTCCAAGAGAAAAAAACCCCCTGACCTTATCGCTAAGTGAGGCCTTTGTTGAGTATGACAAATTAACAAGAGCTACTGGTCATGAAGATATTCCACCAGCTGCTGTTGGAGTATATACCTATTTTGCGAGTAAACTTGGTACAGGAATGAAACAACTATTAGCAGGAGTGCGAAAGTTTAATTTAGAATTAATTGCTCGAGATGATATTGCATATCTATCACAGAGAGCTGGTGAGGTATGCAAAAAGTGGAATATTGGCATTAATTCTCAGGAATCAGTGGATTTTGAAGCCGTTAAAACTGAAATTTATTCAGGGAATTATCAGTTGTGAATAAATCTTAGTTATTGGATAATAAAGAAAAAAATATTTTTAAAAAATTTTATACTAATTTTTCTAACTCATCGACAAATGCTTCATATTGTTTAATTCCTAACTTCCAGAAATCTGATTTCGTAATATCTAACCCCACAAGCGCTCCTACGTCTTGAGGTGTCTTGCTACCTCCTGAACTTAGAAGTTGTTTGAATTTAGGTATAAAATCCTTTCCTTCTTTTTTATATGTTTGGTAGAGTGCATATACAAAAAGTTGCGCAAAGACATAAGGATAATTATAAAACCTAAATGTTGGAATATAGTAATGTCCTTTCATAGTCCATTCCCAATTCATTTCTGGAAACCATTCTACGGAATCACCATATATCTTATCTCTCCCAGCAACCCAATATTTTGCAATTGTATCTCCGTTTAAGTTCTCTCCATTATTGATTGCTTTATATAAATCATGTTCAAAAAAGTACCGTGCACTCACTTGGAATGCTGCTTGACCCGCATCATCTAATACATGTGCGAGAATTGCCATCTTTTCTTTGTCCGATTCAGATTTTTCAAGTAAAAGATCGGTCATCAGTAATTCCCCGAATGTTGAAGCACATTCTGCTATACAATAGCCTGGGTGGAAATTTAAATAACTCTGGCTTCTTGCAGCAAAATAATCATGAATTGCGTGCCCTATTTCATGAATTAAGGTATAAATTTCTTTCAAATTGCCTTTAAATGTCTGTAAAATAAAAGCAGATTTCCCTTTATACCATCCAGCACAGTAAGCCCCATTTCGTTTTCCCATTCTAGATGCTGCATCAATGTGATTCCTATTGACCATGTCTTTCGCATAATCGACAAATTGGCTATCAAATCGACCTAGCGCTTCAAAAGTTAAATCCACTGCTTCTTCCCAGCTATAGGTTTTATGTGGAATATTGATAAGCGGAGCAACCACATCTGCACAGTTTAATTTAGGTAAGTTCAATAATTTTGCTTTAAGTGTTAGATATCTTCTATAAACTTTAACACCTTCTTCCTCAATAACTTTCATTAGATTATCAATAATATCTTGTGTCAAATCATTTACAATTAAGCTATCATGCATCGGACTTTCAAACTTCCTTCTTTCTGAATTTTTAATCCAGTCTCCGCATATGTTTCGTAAAGCCGTAGAAAATATTTCTTGATCCTCGCCTAATAACCCATAAATTGCCTTATTTGCTGAGATTCGAGTACCTCTATCAGGATGGGTTAGTAAGCTATTAGCATCACCATAGGATAAAATCTCTTCCTTGCCTTCCACCAACACTTTGAATTTCCTAGTATTTAGCCATATGCCTTGTAATTTACTCCATTCGTTGATCCCGAATTGATCTTTTTCAAGGATTAATTTCTCTTCGACTTCTGATAACTTATGAGGAAATTCCCTTCTAAGAGTCTCTAAGTAGTGGGAATAATTATGGAGGGAATCACTTTCTAACAAATCTGTATTCTCATATACATATTTTGCTATTTCTAAATCAAGAAATGCTAATTTCTTCGCTACTTTTGTACTAAATTCTTCAAATTTATTTAACAACGCTTTAGTTTCAGGTAATGTCATATGTGCATTGTAGGAATTTGCTGAAAATAATTCTAATTCGTCTAGATCCATTTTAAAACTTTCAATTTCGTGAAATAAGTGCGCTAAGTCTTCAGCAGTGAAATCTGGTTTTTTTATTTTGTCACGGTAATTCTTCTCAAATGCATCTACTCTTTTCATAAGAGCTTCCATATCGCTTGAGATTTTCGGATCGTCTGTTCCTTGATATAATTCTGAAAAATCCCATGCTATTTCTTTTTCAGTCATGATAATCATAAGTTTTAACATTAGAACCTATTAAAAATTTATGTCTAAAATAGAGCTTATTATGTATTATACTTAATACTTAAATAGGAAGGGTTATAGAAGATTATTACAACATATCACTAGTTCACCTTTTAAAAGATGTTAATTAAAGATTGGAGAAAATTAGCCTTTGTGCTGAATATGGCGGGATGTGCCCAATTCATATTGTTCACATTCATAGGAATGCTTTTTTATGCAGGTGGAACTTATGATAATCCTACTACACCAGGTTATTCTTTTTTCATGAATTTTTTTAGTGATATTGGTCGAACAGTGGCTCATTCTGGTCAACCAAATTTAATAGCTTTTCTCTTCTTTAGTATAGCTTTCTTTCTTGTAGGCCTTTTATTAATTCCTTCATTTTTAGCGTATCCCAGTTTTTTTAAAACCAATAAAATATTAAAATGGATATGTATTTTAGGGTCTGCTATTGGATTATTCACATCTTTTTGTTTTACAGGAATTACATTTGCTCCATCAGATATAAATGTTGCTGCTCATATCTGGTTTGTCTATGGTGGTTTTGTATCTGGCTTTTTTGTATCTATGTTATATACATTCACAATTTTTTTTAGTAAAAGCTACCCAAAACGATATGGTATTAACTTCCTTGTATTTACTATAATTTTAGCACTTTACATCATATTAATGTTCACAGGTCCAGAAGGGTCCACAACTGAAGGTCTTATTATCCAAGTTACGGGTCAAAAGATTGTGCTTTATTCTTTTGCTATATGTTTATTTATTCATGGTTATGGAGCATGGAAACAAATTAAAAGCTAATTATTTAATTTAATTTATTCATATTCGATTGTACTTGGTGGTTTGTTAGAAATATCATATACAACTCTATTTATTCCTTTTACTTCATTAATAATACGAGTTGCTATTTTCTCTAATAAATTCCAATCAATTTTCGCAAAATTCGCAGTCATTGCATCTAAAGATTCAACTAAACGAACTGAACAAATATATTCATAAGTTCGATAATCACCCATTATTCCTACCGTTTTTAGTGGGAGAAATACGCAGAATGCCTGCCAGAGCTTTTCATATATTCCTGCTTTTCTAATTTCTTCCAATAATATCTCATCAGCATCTCTTAATATATCTAGCTTTTCTTTATCAATAGCACCAATGATTCTAACAGCCAATCCTGGACCTGGAAAGGGATGTCTTTCTATCAATTCCTTATCTAAACCTAATTCTAAACCAATAGTTCGAACTTCATCCTTATATAATTCTTTAAGTGGTTCGATTATTTTTAGCTTCATATTTGGAGGTAAAGTTAGATTATGGTGTGATTTGATCTTAGCAGCAGATTTGCTTGTTTTTGCAGTTTCTATACGATCAGGATAAATAGTACCTTGAGCTAAAAATTTAATTCCCGGAGTTTTTTTCTCTAATTCAATAGTTTTACTCTCAAAAACTTCAATAAACGTATGACCAATTATTCTGCGCTTTTCTTCGGGATCTTCGACACTTTTTAACTTTTCGAGGAATAATTCTTCCGCATCAATGTAATGAAAATTTGCGAAATTAAGTTTTTCTTTAAATTGTTTTTGTACCTGTAATTCTTCATTCTTTCGTAACACGCCATTATTTATAAAAATACAGTGTAAATTATTTCCAATAGCCTGATGAATAAGAACCGCTGTTACTGATGAATCTACACCCCCACTTAATCCTAGAATCACTCGATTGTTACCAACAGTGTCCTTAATCTGTTGAACCTTTTTAGTAATCCAATCCCCGAGAATCCATTCTTTTTTTGCTTGGGCAATCTTTGTCACAAAGTTATCTAATATTATTTTCCCGCTAGTGGTATGGATGACTTCTGGATGAAACTGAACGCCGTAGACTTTGAATTCTTTACTTTTAAAAGCTGCGATTGGACAAGTGCTAGTTTGTGCTAAAACTTCAAATCCTTCTGGTAACGATTTAATTTGATCTCCATGGGACATCCAGACGACTTCTTTTTGATTTAGAGAGTTAAATAGCTCATTTTTATTGATAATTACTAATTCGGTTTTTCCATATTCTTTTTTATCAATTTGTTTAATCTCTCCTCCCATTTGATAAATTATCAAATGTAAACCATAACAAATCCCTAAAACTGGTATATTTTCTGTTAAGATATATTGAAAAAACTCATCGGATAATTTTGGGCTATCCTTGTCATATACACTACTTGGGCCTCCAGATAAAATGATCCCTTTTGGATGGATCTTTCTTAATTCTGGAACAACTATGTTATTGGGTAATATTTCAGAATATACCCCTAGTTCCCGAACGCGTCTGGCTATAAGATGTGTATATTGAGAACCCATATCAATTATGCAGATTTTGTCCATAATATGCAAACCTTAAAATAAATCTCTTGTATTTATAAATACTTGCGCTTTAAAATTATTTCCCTCTATATTATATATATGAAATTCTTCTTTATTATTATCAAATCTAGAAATTTGATTTCTGTTTATGATCAAATACTTTTTTAATTTTAGATTATTTTCATAATTGTTAATTCTTAAAAGATTAGACTTTAAAAATCAATAAGGAATTTAGGAGGCTCTAAAATTTGCCTTATAAAATTCTTAGAAAAAACCAATTAGGAAATAGCGGAACTTTATTTGAAATGGTGTTGGATACACCATTAATCGCCAAAAAAGCATTTGCGGGTAATTTTGTTCTAATCAGAATTGATGAGACTGGAGAAAGATTTCCTCTTACCATCGCCGATTATAACTCCGAAAAAGGGACAATAACTATTGTCTTTCAAGTTGTAGGAAAAAGTACAACTCACCTTTCAAATCTGGAGGAAGGTCAAGAAATTTTAGATGTCGTCGGACCCTTAGGTAATAGTATTCATATTAAAAAATTTCAAAATCCTATTATTGTTATTGGTGGGGGAGTCGGTATAGCGCCTTGTTTTCCTCAAGTTAAGGAATTAAAAGAGGCGGGTAACAAAGTCTACTCAATAATAGGAGCAAAAACTGCCGATTTACTCTTCTGGAAAGATAAATTTGCCGCAATAAGCGATAAATTAATAATAACTACCGATGATGGCAGTGAAAGTATTAAGGGATTTGTTACAGACCCCTTAAAAGAAATTATTAGTAAGGAACCGATAAGTTTGGTTATTGCTATTGGTCCTTTGATAATGATGAAGAATGTGGTTCGAGCAACAAATGGTAAAGCAGAATTGCCCTTTATTGAAACGACAGTATCTTTAAATACTATCATGGTTGATGGAACTGGAATGTGTGGAGGGTGTAGATTTCCTACGATTGATGGGAATTTTCATTTTGCCTGTGTTGATGGGCCAGATGTAGACGGCCATACTGTAGATTTTGATAATCTCATGAAACGCTCAACCAGATATATTGCTCAAGAAAAGATTTCAATGGAGAAATATGTACATCAATGCGAAAAAATACATAATTTAAAGTAAGGTGATAATAAGATGGTTAAAAAACCAAGACAAGTAATGCCACAACAGGATCCAAAAGTAAGAATCTTTAACTTTAATGAGGTTCCACAGGGATTTACTGTGGAAATGGCTCAACAAGAAGCAGATAGATGTGTGCAATGTGCAGAACCAACATGCATAAATGGATGTCCCGTTAATGTGGACATTCCCGGTTTTATAAAATTCATTAAAGAAAGTGATTACAGAAAATCAATTGAATATATTAAACAATTCAATATATTACCAGCAATATGTGGAAGAGTCTGTCCTCAAGAAACTCAATGTGAAAAAGAATGCATATTAGGTCGAAAAGGAGAACCCCTTGCGATTGGAAGCTTAGAGAGATTCGTTGCCGATTGGGAACGACAAAATCAAATGAAAGCATGTCCAGAATGTAAACCTCCAAATGATATAAAAGTAGCAATTATCGGTTCAGGTCCCGCAGGTTTAACTTGTGCGGCTGATCTTGCAAAGGAAGGATATAATGTAACTATTTACGAGGCATTCCATAAAGGAGGGGGCGTTTTAGTATATGGAATTCCTGAGTTTCGTTTACCTAAGGAAATAGTGAAGGATGAAATTGAAACGTTAGAGATGCTCGGTGTTAAGATTGAATACAATAAAATTATCGGTAAAATCTTGACAATTAATGACTTGCGAGAAATGGGTTATAAGGCGTTTTTTATTGGAGTGGGAGCAGGTTTACCAATCATATTAAATATGCCCGGTTTGAATTTGAATGGTGTTTTAAGTGCTAATGAATTTTTAACGCGAGCAAATCTAATGAAAGCGTATCTATTTCCAGAATATGACACTCCGATTAAGATTGGAAGAATTATAACCGTTATCGGAGGAGGTAATGTCGCATTAGATTCTGCAAGAGTAGCTTTAAGATTAGGTGCTGAGAAAGTTATGGTTGTCTATAGAAGGAGCGAAACTGAGATGCCTGCAAGGATGGAAGAGTATCATCATGCCTTAGAAGAGGGAATTCAATTTCAATTTCTTACAAATCCTATAGAGATCATAGGAGATGGAGATAGTAATGTCAAAGAATTACAGGTTATAAAAATGGAGTTAGGAGAACCGGATGATTCTGGTCGTAGAAGACCAATTCCGATTAAGAATTCAGAATTCTATATCCCTACTGATACGGTTATATTAGCTATAGGAACTAATGCTAATCCGGTGCTAACTAAGACTATTCCAGAATTGAAATTAAATAAATATGGGTATATTGAAACGAATGAAAATGGTCAAACTAATATTATGGATATATTTGCTGGTGGAGATATAGTAACAGGTTCTGCTACAGTAATTTCTGCCATGGGTGCAGGACGAAATGCTGCGATTGCAATCGATAAGTATCTTAAAGAAAATGCCTTAAAATAATTTTTAATTTTTTTTTTTGTAACAATTCTCCTATTATTTACATTTTTGATGATTACTTTTTATCTAAACGTCCAATTCCCAACATATTCCCCCAACAAATTAAAATTTGTTTAATATTTAATAGTACATATTATTAAAAACTAAAATTAATTGGATAAAATTGAGTAAATAATGAGTGAAAATTTAGACCCTTTTGAAATTTCTCAAATGCAACTTTCTGAAGCTTGTAAAATTAAGGGATATGATAAAGAAATTTATGAAACATTATGTCAACCAGAACGTTTTATTCAACTAAAAATCACGATAAAAATGGATAATGGGCATCTGAAAACATTTAAAGGTTTTCGAAGTCAATATAATTCTGCCCGAGGTCCAATGAAGGGGGGAATTCGATGGCATCCTGATGAAAGTGCTTCATTAGTAAAAGCATTGAGTGCATGGATGACTTGGAAAACAGCTTGCGTTGATATCCCTCTTGGGGGTGCTAAAGGGGGAATAATATGCAATCCTAAAGATATGAGTGATAGGGAACTTGAAACCTTAGCTAGAGGTTATATTCGACACATAGCGGACTTTATTGGACCCCACATTGATGTTCCCGCTCCAGATGTGTACACAAATCCGCAAATTATGGCTTGGATGATGGATGAATATGAAATGATAGTTCGACATCATGCACCGTCAGTTATTACAGGAAAACCATTACCAATAGGTGGAAGTGCTGGAAGAGCTATTGCTACAGCTAAAGGTGGAGTTTTTTGTATTAGAGAAGCAGCAAAAGATATAGGATTAGATTTAAAAGGTGCCACAGTAGCCATTCAAGGATATGGAAATGCTGGTTCTTGGGCAGCTAAACTTTTAAATGACGATTTTGGATGCAAAGTAATTGCAGTTTCGGATTCTAAGGGAGGGATTTATAACCCCGATGGGATTGATCCTCATGCTGCAGCTGACCATAAAGAAAAAACCAGAAGTGTAGTAGGACTAAATGGAACGAAACAAATAACTAATGAGGACCTCTTAGAATTAGAATGCGATGTTTTAGTTCCTGCTGCTTTAGAAAACGTAATAACAAAAAAAAATGCTTCAAGTATTGACACAAAAATCATAGCAGAGTTAGCAAATGGACCAACTACCCCTTCAGCTGATAATATTTTATATGATAATAATATACTTTTAATTCCCGACTTTTTATGCAACGCTGGTGGAGTAACAGTGTCTTATTTCGAGATGGTTCAAGGATATTACCAATATTTTTGGACAGAAGAGGAAGTATTTGTGGCTCTTGATAGAATTATGACAAATGCCTACAGATCTACTGTAGAGCATGCAAAGCAAGTTAATACTCACAATCGGATGGGGGCATATATGGTATCCATTGATAGAGTCATTGAGGCTATGCAATTAAGAGGCTGGATATAAAAGTCTTTAATTAATTTTCTATTTCTTATATTATTTACCTATTTTTCATTTTGGTCATTAAAAGAGTAAAATCTTTAATAAATCAATCTTATTCATACATATATTTCATTTAAATTATTTAATATTAAAAAATAACGATGGAGATATATAGGTGAATATTGGTGGAAATAAATCCATATGATGTTGCAAAAGCCCAAATTGAGATTGTTGCCAAAGAATTGGGGTTAGATAAAAACACAACGGAATATCTTAAGAGAATAGAACGAGCATTGATTGTATCTATTCCAATCAAGATGGATGATGGTTCTGTCCAGATTTTTGAAGGGTATCGAGTTCATCATTCGACAGTGAGAGGACCTGGAAAAGGAGGGATAAGATTTGCCCCAAACGTAAATCTTGATGAAGTAAAAGCTCTTGCAACTTGGATGACATGGAAATCCTCACTACTTAACCTTCCCTTAGGTGGTGCGAAAGGGGGAATAAGAGTAGACCCTAGAAAGCTTTCAATGAAGGAGTTAGAGAGATTAACTCGAAGATATACAGCAGAGATAATAAATATTATTGGTCCCGATATAGACATTCCTGCTCCTGATATTAATACTAACGCACAAATTATGGCCTGGATGATGGATGTATATTCAATGCAAAAGGGACGTTCTATACCGGGAGTAGTAACGGGTAAACCAATAGAAATTGGGGGCTCGGTTGGTAGAGAACCAGCTACTGGAATGGGATTGTATTTTGTTTTAAAGGCTTTATGTAAAAAATTAAATTTCGATCTCAAAAATTTAAGCGTTATAATTCAAGGATTGGGTAATGTTGGTGGAACTATCGCAGAGTTGTTGTATAAAGAAGGGTGTAAGATTTTAGCTGTTTCTGACATATCAACAGGAATTTTCTGCGAAAAAGGATTAGATATTGAAAAGCTATTGAAATGGACCAAGAGTGATAATTATCTCAAAGAATATCAAGATAAAAATTATAGATATATTAGTAATGATGAATTACTTACTTCTAAATGTGATGTTTTGGTGCCAGCTGCGATTGAAAATCAAATCACAGAGAAAAATGCCGATCAAATTGATTGTAAGATTGTTCTTGAGGGTGCAAATGGACCAACAACTCCAAAAGCGGATGTGATACTATTCAATAAAGGAATACATGTGGTACCGGACATTTTAGCTAATAGTGGAGGAGTTTGTGTCTCTTACTTTGAATATATTCAAGATATTCATTCCTATTTCTGGAAATTGGATAGAATCAATCAAGAATTGGAGCGAATAATTCTTGAAGCTTTTGAAGAAACCTATAAAATTTCTGTAGCAAGAGGTATTCCTCTTCGAACCGCCGCTTACATTATTGCAGTGTCTAGAGTTGCAAAAGCTATACAGTTAAGAGGCTTCTTCCCATAATCTATGAATCACTCCTTTCTTTTTGACTTCTTTTTTCTTAACCTACAAATAGATTTAATACGAACAAGTACAATAAAGAACAAAGTATATGAATTAATGCAAAAACGGCTCCTGATTTAAGTAAACGCTTGTAATTTAGATTTTCTACACCACTATCTTGAGCAACCTTTAATGTCATCATATCTGCCGCTGCTCCTTGAGGTATTAGATTCCCTCCAAGGTTTATTGCGAAAATAAATGCAAAGAGTAATGGAACCGAGGGAAAGTTAAATGTTTCGATGAGTGTACTGACTATCGGTATAAATATGAGTGCTGTGGGAGTATTTGCTACAAAACCCGAAATTAAACTAATAAAGATTAACAAGATTAACGAGAGTAATACAGGATTGAACAATTCAAATGGGATACCCAAAAACAAATCTCTAAATCCCGCTTGGAGTAGGCAGCCAATTATAATATATAATGAAATGAAAAAGAAGATAATTTCCCATTCAATATCTTTTAATAATTCTCCCATTGATTTCTTTGTATAAGCCTTGTTTACAAGTACTAAGATTAATGCTGAAATAATTGCGGTTAAATACAGTAAGGGTAAAATTGCAAAGAGAATAATTGTAATAATTATTGCGATGCTATTAAAATAGAAAATTTTTTTATTTTTTATCATTACATCGGCATCCACTAACTCTAAAACAAATCTCTTTTGTTCTTCATCAATATTTGGTTCTTTTGATAACATATATTTATCAATAAGAAAAATAGTAAGAAAAAGTAAAAGAAATGAGAAAATCCAGTAATATTGGAAAAAGTATCCTGTATCTAATCCAAATGCCGTAGATATGATAATATTCTCACCACTCGAGAAAGGAGTTATGATTGAGCCAATATTTATACAGATGGTCATACCGAGTAGATATGTACCGGATCTAATTTTTAGAAAATGACAAAGACGAACAACAACAGGAGCAAGGATCAAAACAACAACCACATCTGTAATTATCGCTGCTAATAATGTGGTGATTGTACATAATAAATACAAAAATACTTTTCTGTTTCCTCTCGATATTTTAAATAATTTGACTGCAACATATTCTAAAACATTCGAATCTTGAGCGATCTTCGTGATAATGCTCATACTTAATATAATAATTATCGCCTCCCATTCAACGTATCCAATGAATTCAGAAAATTCAATTCCCATTTTCAAACCCGTAATTGTTGCTCCATAGAACATGCAAATTAAGGAAATAGCAACAAAATCAAGTTTTGCAATAGAGTAGCTAGCAATAACTAGCGCAAAAAGGATAAAAAGTAAAATTAAAAGAGGGATGTCCATATCTACTCTACAATAAGATATATTTTGATATTAAATTTAATAAATAGGGTTTAATAAATCTATTCATAATTTAAAAACAAGAGATTTACAGTAAAGTATATGGGTTCTAAATATCCTTTCCTATACTTTATTTCAATAAAAATAGTCTTAAGAGGAATTTAAACAGATTTAATTCACTTAAAAGCGCCATGTTTGATATTATGTAATCAAAAATATTTTCTTCAATGAAATAATTCAAACTTTTTTGATAACCCTCTTCAATTTTAATCAATTCAACAAGTCTTCTGATTAAGTTTATGATTTGTTTTTCGACTACTAACATATCACAATTTGTAGGATCTATATTAATGATATTTATTCCAGTGGTTGGATTGAAGGAAAATTTACTTAATTCAGGGTGTTGTCTGACATAATCATGACTTAGATAATTTTCGAACATACTTTCAATTCTAATATAAATTCTTTCCTTTTTATCAGGGATCATATGAGCCTCTATCAAATTTATGAGTAAATTTAAAATTTGTTGGAATACTCCCAAAATATCATAAAATTCAGCGATGGTTGTAATATTTTCGGCTGTAAGCCATTGAGAATAGTACTCTTCAATTATTTTTTTAAATGGATTAAAATGATCTGTATTACCCTTCCACAGGGCTTTCCATTCTTCATTATCACTGGCATATTGGGAAATGAAAGTCTGTTTAATAATATTTAAGCGTGCTTTTAATATATTCGAGCTTACATCTTTTTCAGAAGCCGCTACGAATAAAAGCTTTAACTCTTTATCTTCTAAGTAAACCCAACGCAACCCACCCATGTCAATCGATTCTATGCCCTCTTGAAACTCGAATACTGTAAACTGATTTAATGCCGCTAATAATCCACTCACCAAATCCTCATCTAGAGGCAAGGACAAATAAGATTTGTATAGTAAAGTAATCCCACTCTCAGAATCTAAAATCCAGATATTCATTTTTCATTCTAAGCTATCAGATAATATCTCTGATATTATAAAAATTGTTTACCAATAAAATTCTTTTGGAAAACAAAATCTATTATTTTTTTAGAAAATGATTCAAATTATTTGATTTGCAATATTTTTCTAAATTTCTCAGCATATCTGTTATTTTCAATTGGAGAGTCAAATCGGCAGCGCCACCGATTAAATTTAAGAAATCAGAACTTAGTGAGAATGTTTCAATGAAAATCCCTAATTTTGACTTAGTATTTGATAATGATTTCACTCTTATTCTCCCTTCCAATTCTCGCACATCTTTATTATTTCTCACATTAAATTCAATTAATCTTCCTTTATCTCCATCTTCCCCTTTATCGATAAGTACTAATTCTCCTTCCATTTCTATTGGAACTTTAACAACATTTATTTCATCGTGAATTTTAGTATGTAATACATTAGGAGCAATAAACTTTGCTTCCATTTTCTTCGTTGGTTTAATTGCTTCCCAGAATTCTGAAATATAGAGCGCTTTTACAAGAAGATCTTTATTACAATTTTCGATTTCTAATACTTTTGATATTTTAGACATAATTCTATCAGCCTTACTCTTAATATTTAACTTAATTAAATTTTAAAAGTATATATTTCTTTATGTTTCATAATTTTAAGTTTAAAATTTAGCCTCAGACTTCCTAGATTTTTTCATTTTCATAGACCTTAAATCATAGTTAAAAATTTCATCATTGGCTAAGAAAACTTTATTTATTTCACTCAATTATATAAAAAAATCTTTCTCAATAAAAGTCATTTATCTCTAAATAACTTGCTCTTTTCAATATCATGTTCTTCATTGCAGTGGGGGCATATCCAAATATTCTCATTGATCTTCACTGAATTAAGACATGTATCGCATACAGTAATATCGCAAATACAATACACACATTTCTCAATAATATCATCACAATTTTTCTTACATATATAGCAATAGGGTGGATTTTTAGGCATTCTTCTACATCATTAATTTAAAATCTTATAATACACAATATTATACTTTTAATTTTAAAAATTATTTTATTTATTGAATTTTATAGGAAATATAAATGAGTTTAAAATTATGAGTAATCTTCAATCAAGAATTCGGTTATTAAGTTTATTCACTATATTTTTCATTTACATGGCAATTTCAAATTTAATTTCATCTAATAGTGAAGAATTTTATATATGGTTAATCATAGCCATAGTATACATTATCTCTCTAATTATTTTTTATATTATATTTCAGAGAAGTGAAAAAAAGTGATTTAATAGAAAACCTTATTTTTTTTTCTTTAAGAAATCAGGAATCATGCCTTCTATGCCCAAACTCTTAATAATTGTATCCCTAATATCCATCTGAATTTTCATATCCTGCATTGTTTTTAAGGTATTTTCTAGGGTTACAGAAAAGTTCTGGCTCATTTCTTTAATAGTGTCGGAAGTTAATTTAAGTGATTCGCGGATTGCCATATTTGTCTCATGGAGTTCTGAAGTCATGCTTTCCATGGCTTTCCTCATATTAGCAAGTTCATCTTTAATGCCCATTTAAGATCATTTTACGCGTTAATTCTATTCTAACTAATAACCGTAATATAGAATCCAATTCTTATAGATTTTTCTA